>CAYWSS010000392.1:0-5963 GCA_964460505.1 uncultured Caldilineaceae bacterium
ATCAAAAATATAGAAACTTTCCCTGGGGGGGACAAACTATGTCAACACAGGGGGTGTTGAAATGATGAAAAAATGTTGCTGCCAAAAATGCCCATTTCCATTGCCGGACCGGGAAAATTTTGTGGCCTGGGTGCTGATGGGGGGACTCATTGTGGCCGGAGTTGGCGCCGTTGTTGCCGTCTGGATGATGAAACGCCGCCGCCGGATGACTCTGGTGCCTGTGGCCGATTCTGGGCCTGGGTATCAACCCGTATCCATGCCGGAGCCGGTGTTGCCGGAAGCAGAGGTTACTCCGGAGCCGGAGCCAACCGCCGAAGTTGTTCCTGATGATTTAACCCGCATTGAAGGCATTGGCCCCAAAATCTCCGGTGTTTTGCAAGCGGCGGGTATTACCACGTTTGGCCAACTGGCTGACACAGAAGTGGATCAACTGCAACAGGTTTTGCGCGATGCGAATGTCAGGTTGGCGCATCCCGGCACATGGCCCGAACAGGCTGCGCTGGCCGCCGCCGGTCAGTGGGAGCAGTTGGCAGCGTTGCAATCTACGCTCAAGGGTGGCCGGCGGGTGAGTTGAGTAAGTTGAGTGAGCAAGATGGGTTGAGTGAGTTGAGCCCAGTTTCTGTAGAGAATAAAGAAGGTGAGGCGCATTGAAATGCGTGCCTCACCTTTTTTAATTACCATTCATCTGATTCCAAACAGGCCTATTTTAACTCAGGTTGCAACCGATATACCCAAACCGGGGAGTGAAAATCCGCTACTCCCAACTCCCATTTTAGCTATCTTAATTTGCCGGAACGGGTGGATATTTTTTCCTGAACCATGGATATAAATTCTTCCACCGGCAGACCGTTTTGACGGCTGTTATCGCGGCGGCGCAGGGCAACAGTGTTTTCTTCAACTTCACGGTCGCCGATTACCAGTTGGTAGGGCACCTGCATTAATTGGGCTTGCCGGATTTTGGCATTCATGCGGTCGTTGTTTAAATCGGCGCCGGCGCGAATGCCGGCTGCTCGTAAACGCTGCTTCAACTGAACGGCATATTCGTTGTGAGATTCGGTAATGGGAATAATGCGCGCCTGTTCCGGGCAGAGCCACACCGGGAATTTTCCGGCGTAGTGCTCAATTAAAAAGCCAATCATTCGTTCGTGGGTGCTGAGCGGCGCCCGGTGAATACAGAGCGGTGTTTCCGGCTTGCCTTCCGAATTGACATAATTTAAGCCAAAGCGGGCCGGCTGGGCAAAATCGACCTGATTGGTGGCCAGCGTAAATTCACGGCCAATGGCGCTCCAGATTTGCACATCAATTTTTGGGCCGTAAAAGGCGGCTTCGTCCGGCACTTCTACATACGGAATGTTGTTTTTGTCCATTACATTGCGAACCATCTCTTCTGTTTTGAGCCACAGCGGTTGGTTGTCAACGTATTTTTTGCCCAGCCCTTTTTGGTGATGAGTGCTGAAGCGCATTACGTACTGCTCAATGTCGAAGATGTTGAAATATTCCAGATACATTTCAATCACGTCAATGAATTCGGCTTCAAACTGGCCCGGCGAACAGTAGATGTGGGCATCGTTCATTTGCATGGAGCGAACCCGCATCAGGCCAAATAACTCGCCGGATTTTTCGTAGCGGTAGCAGGTGCCGTATTCGGCCAATTTTACGGGTAGATCGCGGTAGCTGTGCGGCTGGGCATCAAAAACTTTGTGATGCATGGGGCAGTTCATCGGTTTGATGAAGTAGCGTACGCCTTCCATTTCCATGGGGGGGTACATGCTTTCTTCGTAGTAGGGCAGGTGGCCGCTGCGCAAAAACAGATCTTCTTTGGTCAGGTGGGGGGTACGCACCCGGCTGTAATTGTGGGCTTCTTCCTGCTGTTTGGCCAGCTTCTCCAACTCTTCTATAATGATACCGCCGTTGGGCAGCCACAGCGGCAGGCCGGGGCCAACTTCCTCGTCAAAAGTAAAGATGGCCAACTCTTTGCCCAACTTGCGGTGATCGCGCTTTTTAGCCTCTTCCAGCATTTTGAGATGCTTTTTGAGCGCTTTTTTATTGGGCCAGGCCGTGCCGTAAATGCGTTGCAGCATGGCGTTATTTTCGTCGCCGCGCCAGTAGGCGCCGGCAACCGTCATAAGCTTAAAGCCATCCATTGGGATTTTGTTGGTGGCTTCAACATGCGGCCCCCGGCACAGGTCTTCAAACGTGTCCTGCGTGTAGGTGCTGATGACGGGGGCTTTGTCGGTTTCGTTGCCGTCCTCGTCGATGCCGCCCTGGGCCAGGCCCTCGATCAGGTCCAGCTTGTAGGGCTGGTTTTTAAATAGTTTGCGGGCCTCATCGGCCGTAACCTTGCGGTAGGTGAACTCGTGCTTGCCGCTGATGATTTTCTTCATCCGCTTTTCGATTTCTGCCAGGTCTTCCGGCACAAACGAGCGCGGTTTGCCGTCATTGCCGCTGCCCAGATCAAAATCGTAATAAAAGCCGGTGTCGATGGGCGGGCCGATGCCCAGCTTTACTTCGGGATACAATTCCAGCACGGCCTGGGCCATTACGTGGGCCAGGCTGTGCCGAATTTTATACACTCGTGAGTCTTGATCGTTTTGCTGATTTGCCATCATTCTGCTCCTTCTTCATAATCTGGAGGTATCACTTCCAACCCCATTTCTTCAACTTCTTCATCCGAAAGTTGTCGAACTTCAATGCCCATCTGCCCCAGAAATCCTACCAGGAAAGTTAAATATCCCCGCCGGTGCATACCCACACTGTGCTTTCTGGTCGATCTCTTGATAACATCCAGGATTCCAACCACATCTTCAGCCGGCAACGCTCCGTGTTGCTCAAATGCGGATCGTAAATTCATAAGGATGAAGTTTTGAGTCCTCCCCATTATCTTCTCTTCGCCAGCATCTGCCGCCGGGGCGGCCCCGGCAGATTGGGGGAAAAGTACGTTTGCAAAAACTTCGGGGTTTTGCAGTTGGAGTATCAAATCTTCCAGGGCGTCAATCACATCGCCATCTGTCAAATTGGAATCTATGGTTGAGACTTGCAAAATGCCCGTTTCTACGCTCACCACATACATTACATATCGTTCATCGCGGTAATCTTTTTCCAGCCGTAACTTAAAACCTTTGCGATTACCGGGCCTTCGTTTTCTTTTAGCCATTTTTATATTTCCTTTTTGTCAACAAAAAACCTCTCGCCCATATCATTGGGGCGAGAGGTTGGTCTTCACGCGGTTCCACCCAAGTTTAACAAATTTATCAATTACTCATTATTCATTATTCATTGATAATTTGTTCTCATTGGTGGCCGGTAACGGGGCCAACCGGAGCCAAATACTGACAAATGCGTTCAAAGGCTCACTCGCAAGGGGTTTTCCGCGGGCTGTGTGAGAATGGTTTTCAGCCGGGGACCATCCCTCTCTGGCACAAAGCAACCCGTGTACTCGTCTTGCTCAACGCTTTGTTGATATTGGGCACAGTGTAGCACAGGGGCGGGGGGATGTCAATGGCAAGTTTTTTTGGTTTGACACCGGTCAGGAAATCAGTGCCAGTACTGATGAACAGAGATTAATGATGAGATGTAATAGACATTATATCGATTTAATTGAAATGCGCTTTTGTCCCCGTCGTGTAAAGCAGGATTTTTTGAATGACAGGCTAAAAATCCTTTAATTCTGCCGTAGGTCCTGCTCTTTCCGGGTGACATAAGACTAATCGGTATAATGTCTAACATGGACAATGGTGGGAATACTCCAGATAGAAATAACCTGCCCTGTGCCGCAACCATAATTTGACAAGATGAAAGGTTATTGGGATAATATCTTGGACACAAGAATAGAACAAACGTTCTTATTTTATTATTAAATTTTTATGGGATAAATTGTTGATGACTAATCGTTTACAAAAAAATTCAATGCTAGTCCATCGCTCGGTCATCCTTGATGGACTTCGAGCGTTGTATATTACTCAATTCAAAATGGATCAGGTTGTTCAGGAAGACCCCTTTGCTGTTGGGTTCAAAGAAGGGTTCGATACGGCTCTTTTGTCTATTGCGGAAATGATGGGCGTTTCTGATGAGTTTGAAACAAGCCGGCGGCGAATTGGCACGCAGGCTGTTGATGATATGCGGTTGATATCAAGCTAAACAGAAAAGAAATCGGGAAACTATGTTTCCCGACTTTTTTGATATTTTGTTCAAGTGGTTTTGCAGAGAATTACTTGGCCTCAATTGGATGTTCAACCGGGGCGTTGCCGGTATTAATAATTTTGGTTCCCTCTGATTTTGCCATTTCTCTCATTATCTCCAAACGCCTCAGTTTCTCAACAAATGCGGTTACCTGTCTGATTTCAGACTCTCCAATTTGCTCAACACCCCCCTCACGGATGCCATCCAAAATCACACCAAACAAATCCTTCGTTATTTCATTTCGTTGCATCTCAACAAGCGCTATTGCCTGAGATTCCGTCATTGCCTCCGCTACTTTCTCAGGCATGGTAATCCTGCGAATATCTGCCATTGTAAAAACCAGACCTTTGCCGGCGGCAAATCCATTGAGAGCAGTCATAATATCCTGTTCAATCTGGTTAATTATTCGCCGGTTCGGACGCGGCTTTTTTCCCTCTGAAATGTCAAAAAGCTCATCAAGATTGTAAGACATTATCTGATCAAATAACTGGGCCACAGGAGCGCCGGCACCTAATCCGGACCACTTACCGGGAGTATTGTTAAAGGCAGCCCGAAGCAGAGTTTCTTTTTCAACAGGAAAACGGCCCAGATTGTCCTTGATTACTGTTGGCGAATCGGGGTCTTCTGCGGGGGCAATCCTGAATCCCCTGCCGTATTCTATTTCCAAAGGGATGCGGTCAGCCGTAATAACGTCTTTCTCGGTGGTTTGCTTAAACTGGTTGCGTAAATCAAAGATTTCCCTGATGTTTTCATGCCGTTTGGTCAGCACAATCCCGGCGCCGCACACCCTGGTAATTTTGCCGCCTTTTTGCAGGACCACCGCATTTCCGGGTTCAATGATAATCTTTCCGGGGCCTCCCATTATGGGTAATATGCCTTTTTCGCGGGTTTTAATGACCTTACCGTCGGCAATTACCATCCAATCGTATTGCATATTCAGCACAAGCGGAAAGAAAGATCTAAAGGCTTGCCACATTGTGACGTCCTCAATTTTTTGCACGGACAACACATAAATGCCGGCAATAAACGCCGTCAGGAAAAAGAAAAGAACGGTGATGCCCACAGAGAAAATAGCGCCAATCAAGAACGCTACCAGTCTCATAGCTATTATTGTTTCGTATACCGGTGATTGAACATTGTTCACCAGGTCGGCCAGGATAAAGGAGGCGATTACGCCGGCAATCAGAAAGAAAATTGCCACAAATATCCATCTGGCCCGGTTACCTTCATCATCGTTGAATGTGGCAAACAGAAATGTGCTCAGGAACAACAGGGCCATACTGGCTTCAAATGTATATCTTTCAGGATAAAGGAAGAACGCTGCACTGACTAAAAATGCTAAGGGTAGCAATAATTTTCTCATCACAATATTTCTTTCCTTGGTTTTCTGTAGACTATGAGAATTTAGTTATCGGTTGCCGAAACAAAAATTTTTTATTAATGTAAATTTTCATTCCGACAAGAATTTTCCCCAATTACGCAGGACACAAAATATTTAGCCACAAACTGCGGTATTAAATATTGATCAAGGAAGAAAGGTTGGTGTTTTAACAAGAACGGCTCTGTTTGCAGTTGAACGTTTGGAATTGGCATATATGCCTGGAGCAAACAGAAATACGACAGCGCCAACTACAGCCGTGAACATAAAGATTAAATTGAGTAACATGATTACCCTCCCAAGGTACCGGTGGAGACCGGGGATTTAAAAAAGAACGCACAGAGTCCCCCCAGAAACTCTGCGCGCTTCAATGCCTTGTTAACGAACGTTATTTCTAATTATGTCA
>CAYWSS010000393.1:0-5953 GCA_964460505.1 uncultured Caldilineaceae bacterium
CATAATTTACCATTTACAATTTTATTCAGCCTGTGAGTAAAATCCGTCCCGATTGTCCTCAAGTTACCCTGATTATAAACTTGATGCGTATGGGGGGGTGCCCTCCCCGATTTACGCAAATTCAGCGTTGTTTGCGCTAAATTCAAGGGTGTGCAAACCCTCTTAGAGCATCGGCTGAATAGTTACATTAATTCAGTGGCTGTTGTTGAGTTTGAATACGAACTACCTTTGTATTACGGCCCGTGGGGCCCCTTGATTGGGCAAAACCCGGGCCACGGCTGACGAATTGCCGGGCCTTGCTTGATACACAATCGTGGTACGCAGCGCTGGGGGCTCACTCTGTTCAATGGAAAAAAACGGGGACTGAACAACAGCCATCCACAAAACTAAAACAGATGCCAGCAACCCCGCGCCAACAATCCCAATCAGGCCCCACAAGTCGTTATAAATTACCGGTTGCGCTATTCCTGTCTGTTTCATTGTTTACCCCTTGTAACAACACTATCCCTTGGGCCAAATATCTAATGGATGTATTTTATTTGAGTCGGAGGGGGGAGAAGTTGGGGGGAACTACCCGCTTCCGCGAAGCCCCCCGGCCTGCGGCGCTTTCAACTCATTTGAAACACACCCATATCTAATACCCCCAGGCTTGCAGATCGTACCGGGCGACATCATTGTGTGGGGGGGCGACGCATGTCTTAAAGTGATAGGTTTGGTCACCCATCACACCGGCCGGGTTATATATTTGTTCGTCCTGAAAGTTGATGACATTGTTTTTTTTATCGTACAGCACCACGGTGATGACCAAATAGTCCTGTAATTGGCCGCCGGCGTTACGCAAATGACCATCTACACAGTAGCTGTTGAATTGGATCGATTGCTTTAAATCCGAGAATTCAAAGTCTTCGCGGGGTGTGTTGCTGCTTGAACTGGCAGCCAGGCTCAAGTTAAAATCGGCGGCTCCGTTAAGGCCGTTAACCAGCAGTTGGAAAGGCATGCTGGCGTCATGGGGCGGTACGACGTAGCTGGGCCAGTGGGCTTGAATATAGTTTTCTTCGCCAATCTCGTTGCCTTGAGCATCGAAAAATGTGGCGTTTACAAGCTCAATTTTTTGAGCCGTTGCCGAATGGTTGATCAGGTTGCCATACACCAACATTCCATTCTGAACCTGTGAGGTATTGGCACGCACGCCTGAAAATGACCAGTTTATATTTTCTTCTTCGGATTCGCTGTCATCATCGTCGTCAGAATCATTCTCGGTCGCCGATTCTGTTGGCCTTGGTGTTGCCGTGGGAGCGAGGGGGAGGGGGGTGTTGGTGGGCGCAGGGGTAGGCGTAGATGCTGGCGCGCCAGGGGTAGGCAAAATAACTACTCGACTGCCGGGTGTGCTGGCTGGTGGCGTGGGAGAAGCTACCGGTGATGAGTTATACGATGAATTTTCTGTTGTGTGGTTAGCGCCCGTTGACGGGTTATACGGAGCAACAACATTGCCGTTTGCCGGTGCTGCGTTGGACGGTGAGTAGGCCGATGACGCAGCAGCCCCTGTCCTGCCCGGTTGTGGGGGATGGCTGGTTGAGCCGGACCCCGTTGATGATTGAGGTTGCGCCTCAGAACTTCCGTTTGACGGCTCCGCATTTGAGGGCGAAAACACAGACGATGAAGATGACGGCACCCCGGCTACCTCAACCGGGCTAACCGTAGGGGTGAGGGTAGGTAAAGAAGTTGGAGTCAGTGCAGGCAATGGCGTACGCGTGGCAGCCGGGCGCAGCGCAACCACAGATGCTGTAGCAAAAAAGACAACACCGGCCACCGCACACGCACCCATAATCAGCCCAAATCCAAGAATGGGCACCAGGCACGATACCCCCAAAAAACGGCGGATTCCGCTCCGCCGTTCTATAGTTTTTTCGGGTGACGGCCTGTTAAAATCATTGTATTGCTGCATATTAAAGCTCCGTCAATTTATTTGCTCATCGATCAAAAGGGTAGTGATCAATTAGATGTCAAACTGTTTCAGCACCATAGCGCAAAGGTTTTTTGCTTTTCTCCTGCGCCCTTGCGTTAAAACGGTTCAACATGTTCTTGACCCTTACCTTACATAGCTTATGTCTGGAACAGGTGTAAAAGTGACCGGCACTTATCTCTAAAGAACTTTCTGGCATAAAAACAAAGTGCCGGTCACCTGTACTGAACATGAGCCACATTTATTTGACAGGTATTGGCCCAAAACGTGTATCGCCAACCAATATCGAGAGCGCTGAACCGGTTTTTACGGCGCTGCCAACATTGGGATAAAACATGAAGTAGTTTTTATCGGTTTCCAGAGTAAGAAGGTGGTGCGAGCCTGCATTTAGTACCAGCCCGCTATCTTCAACAAGCAAGCGGGGAAGCAGTTCAGCATCTACCATTATTTCGTTGGCTCTTTTTGCATCAACAACTTTGTAACGAAAATCAACAATGCCGCCGGCTGCCGTAACCACAATCATTTTGGGGTGAATGCCACTGATTTCTTCAAATTCAGCCTGGCTCACCGCCGGGGAGAGGTGACTCTGATTGCCGGCGTAGTACCAGGCAAATAACCCGGCAGCAATTATTACCAGCAGAAATAACCCGGCAGCCAGTATCCATTTTTTCATTCCAATCATTTTATTCCGGGGGTGCGCTAACGTTGCTGAAGTCATCATATCTAATCCTTTTCATTACTACGGTGTAGACCTCGGGGGTCGGGTTGAAGGCCCCCGAGGTTTTATTTTGCCCGTAAAGAGCAACCTGCAACCTGCTACTTAACGTCAAGGGCATCCAGGTCTTGGCCGCCTCTCTGCAGGTCGTTATCGGTTCCATCAAAGAACAGTGACCAGCCACCGGCATCGTACAGTACCACATCTTCATCCTGTACCGCGCCCAAACCGTTGATGTTGACTGTGGTGTTTTTGAAGGACAGGTAGAAGGTGTTGGCATCAACGACAGTCAAACCATCGACATCGGCGTAACCGGGCAACAGGTTGCCGGTGCCGCTGCGAGCATCCCAGAACCGGCTGCAGGTTGTGCCGTTCCAGGCATAGATGTCGGCATCGTCATACGGGCCGGGTATGCCGTCTACTGCGTTGTTGCCAACAATAGAGAAGTAGGCCACACCCCCCACCACGTCAAGGGCGTCAATGTCGTAGCCGTTGGCGGTACCCAGACAGATCCCAGCCCCCTCAAAGAAGAGGCCCCATTCACCAATTTCGGTGTCGTAGAATACGATATCCTCGTCCTGAGCCGTGCCACGTCCGGGTTGGTTTATGCCCTGGTTGCGGTTGAATGACATGTAGTATCGATTATTAGCAAAGTCAATTTTCAGGCCGTCGATATCGGCGCTGCCGGGCAAAAAGTTGCCGGCGCCGCTGCGAGCGTCCCAGAGGCGGGTAAAACCGGCCGCATCCCAGTGATAAATGTCGGCGTCGTCATACGGGCGGAGCACGCCTTGTATCGGGTTGTTATTTCCGCCACCCACGGTCGAGAAGTACATTTCTGTGGCCAGCGGTGTGGGTGCGTCTGCAACTGTCAGGACAGTGCTGGCAGATTTACTCCAGTTACCGGCCGCGTCTCTGGCCCGCACCGAGATGGTGGGGGCGCCATTAGCCCAGCCGGTCACATCAAACACGCCGGTTATGTCCCAATCTGCGCCGTTACCGTTAAGGGCCACTGCCATCGGCATTCCATTGCCCTGGCCCGGATCGGCCCCGTCAAACCATTCTGCCAGCGCAATGTCTGTGGTGGTATCGGTGGCTACAGCTGCCAGTGCAATGATGGCCTCGCCGTTAGTTGGGTTGGGGGTGGCAATCAGGTCCCTGACCGCGGGCAAATTCTTGTCGATAATCAAGTCGGCACTGGTAACCGCGCCCCAGTGACCGGAAGTATCTTGCCCGTGGATATCGATGGTGTGCGTACCTTCGGCTAAAGCGTTGACGGTTGACAGCGGGATGAAGGCATAGGCCTCTTCATCAGGGCTGTCATACCGGCCATCGGCGGGCGTTAACGGGAAGCCGGTGCCGTCAGCGTCAGGATGCGGTTGATTCTGGTCCTGATAGTTGATGAAGCCTTCAACCGCTTTAATGTTAGATTGAACGCCGGTGGTCACGGAATCGCTGACAGTGGCGTTGACCCGCATTGAGAACAGGCCGGTGTTAACCGGCAGGGTACCGTTATTGGCGCTGGGCAATAGCTCCACAGCCACGGTATCCGGCCCGGTCTGGTCAACTATCAGGTTAATTGTTGCTGCGGGACCCCAGTGACCGTAATCATCCCGGCTCTCAACCGAAATGGTATGCGCGCCTTCGCCTAGCCCGGACACGCTAATGTCTGCGCTCAGGCCGGCAATGGGCGCTTCCACGTTGGGCGTTATCATGGTGGGAGCGCTGCCATCCACGCTGTACCGGGCGGCGATGACATTACTGTTGCCGGTAGCCCGATCATCGGCGGTGCCGGTTAGTAATACATTACCACTGCCGCCGCCGGGGTTGGGGCTTAGTTCCAGGCCGGTGCTGGCGGGACCCTCCCTATCCAGGTGGAGAACAACCGGGTGGAACGGGCCCCAGTTGTCCTGAACATCCTGACCGTGAACGTAGATGACAAAGTTGCCGCTGCCAGACAAGCGGGCGTCCAAATCCTCTGCCGGAATGGTTCCTTTAACGTCTTCAATGGACAAATCAAATCCTCCGACGGTGGCCATCAGGGCTGTGCCGGTACCGGCCTCACCCGGTGCGCCGACAAAGAACTCAGCAACTTTAATATTATCGCCGCCGGTGTCAACATCGCTGATTGTAGCGAATATGTCTACATCTACCGCTTCGGGAGAAGAAGCCGGGTCCAGGATGACCTCTTCGGTAGCGGGGCCGCCAAGATCGCCGGTCGTGCCATCGGGCAGGGTGGACAGGAAGGTCAGCATCCCCCCAAAGCCTTTTTTGCCGGCGTTGTGCAGGAGCAGGTTGGTGTCGTATACGGCAAAGCGCGAGTCTTGTTCTGTTGTGGATGGAATTGAAACAATGACATCCAGAGTTTGGCCCGGGGCCAGAGTTTCGGCCACCACATTGCGTGCGCCGGGCAGCGGATTGCCGCTGTTTCCATGCAGGGTCTGGGCCAGGCCCAGCACGCCCATCGAGTGGAATTTTAATCCGGCGTTCAGGTAGCGCAGCAGAACCTTGTGGCCGGCCAGGGTCTGAATCGGGCTGGTTTGCGGATAGGCTTTGCCGTTGATCTGCCAGTATTGGGGTTTGAAGTTGCGCAGGTCAAAGTTGGCCGGGTCGTCATTAAGGCGTGGATCGATCTCGCTGAGTACCAGCAGGGTTTCATCGTCAAAGTCGGATGCGGCGTTGCCGTAAGCCTGATTGAGGAGGGGCGCGCCTCCACCATCCGGGCGAATAATCAGGGCGCCGTACATGCCCATTGCTACTTGTTTGTGGCCATTGTCCGTGAGGCCGGCCTGGTACAAATAGGTGCCGGGATTGGACGTGTCGATGGTGTAGTTTTGGGTTCCGTCGTTGGCCGCGCCGGTCAGGTCGGGGATCATATTCAACCCCTTGAAGAGCAGCGAGGTGGCCTGGTTGTTGGGCAGGTTGTGGTTGTGCAGATTGACCGTCACCACTTCACCCTGGTTGACGATCAGCATTGGGCCGGGTAATTGCGCTGTTCCGCCCTGCGCCGGGTCGGTATCAGTGTAGCCCCAGATGTCAACGGTGGTGTCATCTGGCAGGGTTGTGGTGCCGGTGGTGGCCCACAGTTCGCAGGTTCGCACGCCGCCAGACTCGGAACAAGTGGCAGCCGGCAGGGTAACAGCGCCGGCCGGCAGGGTGATCAGGGCATTGGGGCAGCCGGGCAGGGGGCAAACGGCGCGGCTGTAGTAGCGCGTGCCGGTGGCGCTGGTTGCGGCACAGGCGTAATCGCGCGGCGGCAGGGTAAACGCGAGGCGCGG
>CAYWSS010000394.1:0-5934 GCA_964460505.1 uncultured Caldilineaceae bacterium
TTTGATAGCGAAAATTGTAAACCGGTTTTTTGTCCCATTTCAGACCAAATGAAACAATGCCAAAAATTAGTTGCCGTGTTGCCTGAATAACACCTTTCGAAGTGGATACCCCCACTTATTCCCTCTTCATTTTTTACCATTTACCCCTTGTCCAACTAACAATCCCTCATTTGTGGGCCAACTAAAAAATTATCAATAATGCTTGTCCTTCTGGTAGAAGCGAGTATAATAGTTTACATAACTATTATTAGCTTCGCTTCAATATTTCAGATGTGCTAACATCATCTGAAATCGTCGTGCGGAGGACTTGACCCCTTTACAAGATTGCCACAACCGGTAAGATTTCTTAACGTTTTAATGTTCATAATGGGCAAATTGTTTAAGGCCGGCAATAAATGGCGCAGTCTCTCCGGGGCTTTTTTGAGTGAGGGAATGTTTTGACTTGCTTTTGCCGCCATTTATGCTATTATGATGAACTCGAAAATTAAATTAAATTGTAAAGAGGTTTATCTCCGTGAAGGTTACTACTGAAGTATTAGAACGATGCGAAACTCTGGTAATAGTTGAGGTTGATGCCAAAAAAGAGCAAAATATGCTCAAAAAGGCAGCCAAAAGAATTGCCAGAGAAGTCAAAATCCCGGGATTTCGGCCCGGAAAAGCCCCCTACAACGTTGTGGTCAGGCGATTTGGACCAGAGGCTGTACAGAAGGAGGCGTTGGAGCAATCGGTTGATAAAATCATTCAAGATGCAATACAAGATGCCGATATTGTGCCGTACGCTCGTATTAGCCTGGATGGAATTGAATGGAACCCGCTGACTGTAAAAGTAAAGGTTCCTACCCGCCCGGAGGTAGAACTGGGTGAGTATCGTGACATTAGGATAGAGTCTGAACCGGTAGAAGTTACAGACGAAGATGTCGAAGAAACACTGAAAAATATTCAGGATAGAAATGCCGTCTGGAACCCCGTAGAACGCGCCGCAGAAATTGGCGATCTGGTGACGATGGATGTGGTGGAAAAAGACGGCGAGGACGTGTTGTCTAAGCGGGAGGCCGTTGATCAGGAACTTGGCGACCCCGCCGGGCACGAAGGGCACGATCATCCGGATATGACAACGCCGCTTCTTGGCCTGAGCGCCGGCGACGAAAAAATATTTGCTGTGGACTATCCTGAAGCGTTTGAAGATGAACGATATGCCGGCAAAGAAATTACGCTTGAAGTAAAAATAAACAGTGTCAAGGAAAAAGAAGTTGATCCCCTTGATGATGAGTTTGCCAAATCATTTAGCGACTTTGACACGCTGGCTGAATTTAAGGAAGATATCCTTAAAAACCTGAAAAATCAGCGGCAGCGAGAACAAAATAGGCAGCTTGGCAACGAGGCCATCGATAAAATTGTTGAAAACGGCACAATTGTGTGGCCCCAGGCGTTTGAAGATGAAAGCATAGATCAAGAAGTAAAGCGCGTGCAGCGCCAGATGGAATCCTACGGCCTGTCCATCGAGAACTATTTTCAGATGCAGGGCATCACTGAAGAAGATTACAAAGAACAGGTTCGGGAACAGGTTGTAAACCAGCTTAAACGCAGTTTGGCGCTGGGAAAAATTGTAACGCTTGAAAAATTAGAAGTTGGTGAAAGCGAAATTCTGGAACGCGCCAAAATGATCGCCGATTTCTCGGGTGGTGGGGAGCAGTTGTGGCGCAATATTATGGCATCTCAGCCGCAGCGAGCCAGAGTAGCCGAAGAATTGATTGTGGATAAAGCACTGGATCAATTGGCCGCCATTGTCAAAGGTGAAGATTTCCCCCCCGGTTCTGCGGTTGAAGCCGATCAGGAAGAGGAAGAAGCCGGCGAAGAAACAGTGATAGCGGAAGCCGTAAAAGTCGAAGCCGCTGCTGAAGAAGCTGTAGAGGCAGAAGCAGAATCAATTGCCGGTGCATCGGAAACCGATCAGGTTGACGAAAGCAAAAGCACATCAGGCGAAGATTCGGCCCCTGAAGAGGAAGAGGAAAACTAAAACATTCAACGCAAGGCGTTTAGCAGAGCGCCCTTGAAAATCATTGAAATAACTGCTTTGAAAGGAGCTTAAAACAATATGTTGTCCCAATTACCGCAATCTGTAGTGCCGATGGTTATTGAAACCACCGGGCGCAGCGAACGAGCTTATGATATTTTTTCCCTGCTGCTTAGAGAGCGTATTATCTTTTTGGGTACTCCAATTAGTGATCAGGTAGCAAACCTGATTGTAGCTCAACTACTCTACCTCAACCGGGAAGACCCCGAACGTGAAATTCAAATGTATATCAATTGCCCCGGTGGCGTAATTTATGCCGGGCTGGCTATTTATGACACCGTGCAGCAAATTCAGGCTCCGGTCAGTACGTTTGCCGTGGGGGTAACTGCCAGTATGGGCACTGTGCTGTTAGCCACTGGCGCCAAAGGCCAGCGTTACGCCCTGCCCCACTCAACTATTCATATGCACCAGGCTCACGGCGGCTCTCAGGGGTATACTTCTGACGTGGAAATTCAGTACCGTGAAATGAAACGCCAGCAAGACCTGCTCTTTAAAATTATCAGCAAGCACACCGGCCAAAACATTGAACGGATTGCCGATGACTTTGAACGTGATCGCTGGATGGATGCCGCCATGGCCAAAGAATACGGCATGGTCGACGAAATTTTGGGTGATTCGGTTGATGATAAAAAGGACGAAGCAAACAAAGATAACTCTAAAGAAGAGTAAATCCGATGGTCAGTAGATTTCGATCCGATGGTCAAGTTTGCTCATTTTGCAAACGCTCACAAGAAGAAGTGAATAGGCTGATAGCCGGTCCGGAGCAGGTGTTTATCTGTGATGAATGTGTAGACCTGTGTCAGGATATTTTGCAGGAGGATGCAACAACGACCTCTTTGCCAAAATTCAGCCTGAATCGAATTCCTTCGCCCAAAGAGATGTACGAGCATTTAAACCAATGGGTTGTGGGCCAGGATCAGGCCAAAAAAGTGCTGTCCGTGGCCGTCTACAATCATTACAAGCGGATTAATCGCCGCTCGGAATCTCGTAAAAAAGATGACGTAGAATTAGAAAAAAGTAACATAATGATTATTGGGCCCACAGGATGCGGAAAAACCCTGTTGGCTCAAACATTGGCCAGAGTGCTGGATGTGCCTTTCTGTATTGCCGATGCCACTACTCTGACCGAAGCCGGCTACGTCGGTGAAGATGTAGAAAACATCCTGCTGCGCCTGATTCAGGCCGCAGATTTTGACATTCCCCGGGCCGAGCAGGGCATTATCTACATTGATGAAATTGACAAAGTGGCCCGCAAAACCGGTGATAACCCCTCGATTACCCGCGATGTCTCCGGCGAAGGCGTGCAACAGGCCTTGTTAAAAATTATCGAAGGCGTGCAGGCCAGTGTCCCCCCGCAAGGTGGGCGCAAGCATCCCCATCAGGATTTTATTAACGTTGATACCAGCAATATCCTGATTATTTGTGGCGGCGCATTTGACAACCTGGATCAGGTGATTGAGGAACGTCTGGGGATGAAAGGGCGGATGGGTTTTGCCCGGGCCGCGCTCAAAAAATCTGCCCGATCATTAAGAGGGCAGCCGGGTTTGCGGCAACCCACTCAAATTGGACATCTACAGGAAGTTAAATCTTCTGCTTTGGGCAGGGAAGATCCGGTCATTGCCAAAGAAGAAGAGGCCATAGAAAACATATCCAGACTGTTGACCCAGGTAACGCCCGATGACCTGCTTAAATACGGCCTCATCCCGGAATTTATTGGCCGCCTGCCGGTGGTGGTTACCGTTGACCCTCTGGGACATTCGGCGTTAATGGAAATTTTAACCGGCCCCCGGAACGCCATTGCCAAGCAATTTCAGCACCTTTTTGCGCTGGATGGGGTGGAACTGGTCTTTACTCAGGAAGCGCTGTCAGTGGCGGCCGGCCTGGCCCTAAAGCACAGAACCGGCGCGCGTGGCTTGCGAGCCATCATTGAGGAAGCCCTGCTGGATGTCATGTACGAAATCCCCTCAAACAAAGAAATTAGAAAATGCGTAATCACTGCCGCCGTTATCGAAGATGGCGTACACCCGGAACTGTACGATGAGTATGGGCGAGCAATTGGCGGCGTCGACCGGCATCAGCATCAACATAAAGCCGCTTAATTATTGGCGATGCAGCTACTTTTGATCTAAATATCGTATTTCAAGACCAGGTAATCGACCTGGTCATTCTATTTAGGGAGATATTTTCCACGGAGTCAGAACACTCGCGCACGTTATATGGAAATGCGGACTCAAATTCGCACTCCAAGCACAGGTTTTTCTCTAGGAGTGGCCGGGAACGATTTGCAGTTCCCTAAACCCTATCTCCCAACCCCTAACCCCTTCATTTTCAGGAGATAATTATGAAATTGGTAACACTCAAAAATGGTGATATTCCCGGCGAGCAGTTGGGCAGGGTTGAAGGGAACCAGATCATCCCGTTTAGCTATGCGGGAGGCATGTTGAATTTGATCCGGGCCGGTGAGACAGGCCTGGAAGCCGCCAAATCCGCATCCGGCAAGGCGCTTCCTTTTAAGGAGGATCTGTTGGCCGCGCCGCTAACCTTTCCTTCAAAAATTATTGCTATCGGCAAAAATTACGTTGACCACGCCAAAGAAACCAAAAGCGACATCCCCCAAAGCCCGATTGCGTTTACTAAATTTACCACTTCTATTATTGGCCCTCGGGCAGCCGTAACCTGGGACCCCGCCCTAACAGCTAAGGTTGATTTTGAAGCCGAATTGGCGGTGATCATGGGCAAAACCGCTCGCCGGGTTACAGAAGCTGCCGCTCTGAATTATGTGTTTGGCTACACTTGCGCCAACGATGTCAGCGCCCGCGATTTGCAATTTGGCGATGGACAGTGGGTGCGTGGAAAATCTCTGGATACGTTCTGCCCGCTCGGCCCCTGGCTGATTACCGCAGGTGACGTACCCGATCCCCAAAATCTGGCAATTCGCTGTCTGATTAACGGCCAGATTATGCAAGAAAGCCACACCGGCAAAATGATTTTCAGTGTGGCCTGTCTCATCTCGTTTTTATCGCAGGCATTCACCCTGCTGCCCGGCGACATTATTTTGACCGGCACTCCCGACGGGGTGGGGGCTTTCAGAAATCCGCCGCTATTTATGCAGGATGGTGATGAAATGGTGGTGGAAGTTGAAAACATTGGCCGGCTGGTCAACCGCTGTCAGGTGTAGCCCGGTCAGTTTACAACCTGAATTTTTTGGCCACGATAGGTGGGACATAACCAAAAAAAATTAGGCGCATTTAAATTCGGTTGTAAAGAGGAGCCGGCATCTTCAATTGCGGCGGTGTTCGGCATCTGAGGATGCCTCATTCTTCCATCAAAGTAGAGGCCATGGCCAGCGGTGCATCGCCGCTAAAACCGAGAGAATAGGGGCTGACATGCGCCTCAAAACGCTCGGCTCCTGCCTGCAACTGCGCGTTGCCGTGCGCCCGGTTGATGCACGCAAATTCGGGATATTCGGTCTCAAAGCCAAATGAAGCGATGGTGCCGGCAAAAAAATCGGTGGCCGCGCGATTACCCGGGCTGCCCACGTGCCGGTGCCCGCCGGGAATATTTTCGCAAAGTTCTTTCAGATAGAATTCGATTTTCTCGGTGATTTCAAGCTGTGTTGGGGCTGTTACATGGTTAATCATTGTTAGGGGTTTTTTGGTGATTACCCATATCTGCCTAAGACCGCAGAAGTTTCCTTTGTATAACAAATTTTGCTATCACTCCTGGGAAACTTACGAGCGTTTTGGAAAGATCAGTCGTAAAACCTCTGCGGTCTGGCGCAATATTAGACTTATGGGTAATCACCAGGAGTTTTCCATTGACATAATATAGAGTTAATTCGATCAATTTTTGAGGTTTTT
>CAYWSS010000395.1:0-5921 GCA_964460505.1 uncultured Caldilineaceae bacterium
CAGAAATTGGTGTGATACGTCTCACGGCGTCTTGTGTATTGTCTTGAGGAGGCGCTGTACTTTGCTTTCCCTCAACCAATAAATCAACAAACAGCGCTAAACGAACCGGCTGCCCGCCGGTATACTGATGTAATATTTCGATAGTTTCATGATTATTAAGGATCGATTCCAACGTATCGACAATATTGTTATAGTCGTCACCGTTTTCAGTGTTTTCTGCCGCTTCCTTTATCTTTAATTCAGAAAAATCCTGTCCCAGTTGTTCTAAATAATCCTTGGTATGTTCCGGCTTAAAAATGTCTAACGTAATGGTGTCTACCGAAAAATCCCCATCTTTTGCTGCCTTTTCCAATTCAGCGTAATAATCATCAACACTTGGCCGTCCGGCAAGAAGAATTGTGGTATTGGGCAACATGTTATTATGCAACAAAACCAGCAAACGGTCCCGCGTGCTGAAATCAAGATCTTCTGAGGTCAACAGGTTGCGTAACCAATCTGCCCCGGCGTATCGTAACTGTTCGGCAGTGTCCAGCGTCCAGACAATCCGGTAATTTTGCGTCAGTTTCTTGTAGTCTTCAAAAAAGGCAGCACTTGCTTCGGACGCCGCCGATTTAATGGCAGAGTAATCAACATGGTCTTTACGCCGGCGCCGGTAAGCATTTCGCGCCGCTTCATAGCGCGGAAATTCTGCCCCAGGGTGCCAAACCAGCGCCTCGTAAAGCTGCTCCATAAAATGGTCAAATGTGTGCAGCCGAATTTCTGTAAAATCCAACAAATCTGAAACAATAACCTGATTTGATATATTCCACGCCTCTGACTCACCGGGAAATCCACGTTGGGGATAAATGTCAGGATTACCTGCATGCCAAAGCGCCTCGGATACAAGCCGGGTTTTACCCAGTCCACCTACCGCTTTAATAATTATAACCCGTGCTTTGTTATCAGACGGAAGCATCGCATTTTTGATATAATCCAACTCATCCTTACGATCAACCATCCGGCTGGTTTGTTGAGCAACTAGATAAGCTGGAGAGGCTCCCATTATTTTTCTTCCTCCTTCAAATGAATTTCGGCGCGGATAAATTCTCTTAATCCGCCGGCAACAGAATATAGGCCGCCAGCTTGTATCACTAAATTCTCTGCCCGTAAAACTTCCATCTGCTTGTAGGCTTCTTCTACGGTGCAATTTTTCATATCTGCATAATCTTCGATCGTAAACGAATCCTGATTATGGTTGACCACCTTGATCAAACCTTCTTGTAACAAATTAGCATACTCCAAAGTTTCGGCCAAAGGGCGCTTGATTAAGGTAAGCCAGCAATCCCGCAGGTCATCAGCGGTTAGCACCTGCTCATGGCCATCCTGTTCGTTTTTGTTTATTTTTTGGGACAGAAGTGAGTTTAGGCCGGGGTGGGTGAATTTATAAGGATAAACCAATACTGACAGATTTTCAGCGGGGATGTTGAGTCTTTCGGGAATAACTGTGGTCCGTTTTTCCAACTGTTCCTGGCCTTGTTCTTCTGTGAATGTTGTTAAAACAATACGCCGTTCACCGCGGCGCAGGGAGTCACTTCTTAAACTGAAATCATCCCTGAAAGAGATGACCATTCGCACACAATCTTTACGCCAGAACTTAACCAGAAAGCGATTTTCCAACTCCCGGCGCAGATTTTTGGGCATTTCATCCAACGCATCCACAATGAGGATAATGCGCCACGTGGGGATGCATGTTTCGCACAGTTTTTCCAGCAAATGACCAATGATCGCTTCAGGAGTGTCATTGGGGTTGATCGCTGTAACATCCGGGCAAAATTTTCTGGCCTGCTCAACAACATCTTGCAACCAAACCTTCATGTCACCAAATGACTCAAACCGGTTGAGCGGTACCCGGATTGGAACAAGCTCCTTAAATTCTTTTTTGGTATTGTCGCTAAGGATTTTGTTCAACCGCCGTAGCAGCCAGCTTTTGCCGTAGCCCGGTGGACCGGCTACGGTTCGCAGTCGACGGGATACTTGATCGGCGGTGACAAAATCTATGAGGTCTTGCAGCTCCTGACGCCAGACAAACAGATCACCCAGACAGTCATGATCAGCGTCATCATTGTCCGGTGGAGGTGAAAAACCATTTTGGGGTGCGGTTTGGTTGTTTTCGGCCGATGACATTTTTCCTCCCAATGCCATATTGCGAGGGACGGGAACATCTCTGTTCTACCCAAAAACGGCTCCCTCGCCTGGCTGTTTTCAGGAAGATGCAGCGAGCGTCGCGGGATAGGCCGGGAGGGGTTTCCCGTTAGGCCACGACTCTTGCATACGCTGCCAATCTTGCGGGGTTATTAAAAGTGCGTTTGCCTGATTTTGCGCGTGGGCATCAATGAGGGCGCTGACAATCTTTAACAGGCGGCGGGGAGAGTTTTGGGCGGCAGTCACCAGAATTTCTTCCAAACTCTGTTCAAATGCGGCGCCGGTTAACGCATCAAAACTGGGAAGCCGGCTGCCTGCGGCCTGTAACCTCTGATGCAACAGTTGAATCAACGCATCCTCATTCCATTCTAAGGTAAGGCATATTGGAGGAAATGTCAACCCCCTATTGTTCAGTTCATCACAATAACTTTCCCGCAGCAAGGGTTCCATCTCGTTCGTGAGAAATAAATAAAAATATAGTTCCTGATTTTGCCACAACGCAAAATTATCTAACAACGGGGCGATGATAGCCAGCATATCATTTTCGGTGCGAAAATAGGCATCAAGGCCATCGACCAGCACAAATATCTTATCAAACCCCCAGGCGCTGGCCGCTGCGAGGCCCGCTTCCAACAGTTCTCTGCCGGATTGCCCCGGCGCTCCGGGTTTCTCACCCGGCGGGCTTATCTCTTTGAGCAGCTTAACAATTTTTGCTGAGCGATTAACATGCTGCACCGAGGCCCGGTTTAGCCGGGACCACAATTGAGACAACTCGTTGTCCGGATAGTTGGCCGCAAAATCACCGGCTGTAATCAAGGCTACTGTACGCGCCAGTCGCCGTTTTTCCCAAACCAGGGCCATCTGCTGCTGCAACTGCGCTTTTTGCGCGGCGGTTGGGGGGCCGAAGGTATCTAACAATTCAACAACCTGAATAAACAGGTCAATGGCTAATTCTTCGGCAATTTGCCGCCAATGATCATCGGCGGTGCGGGGAAACTGTTTTTTGTCGCCCGGCTCGTACGAGACCACCAGAGTCCGGTCGTACACCGAACGGCACTCAGCTTCCAGGGTGTAGCGCAGGGTGGTTTTGCCGCTGCCGAGCCGGCCAAAAACCACGCCGGCCCGTTTCCGACGAAGGGTTTCTACCAATGGTTTATCAAAAACCAGATGCAGCGGGTTGGTGTAATAGGAAAAAAAATAGGGCTTTCCCCCGCTCCGTTTTAATTCCTGCTCGGCCACCGGCGCGGCAAACGGATCATGGGAAAGCCCTAATATTTCTTTCAGGTAGCGTTGGCGCAGGTTCTCGGTTTCCATATTGTTTATTCCGGGCAACTACCAAAAACCGCGCAATGCTTCTATTGCTCAGTTCTTAGCGGCTTGTTTATATATTCGGCAAAAATATATGGTTCTTGAGCGACAGGAGGCTAACTGTTTTTATACGTCTTTCTAACGCTTTTCTAACGTTTACCCAACTGTTTCTATACGCCCCCCCTCACTATAATCGCCCATCCTGATACCGTCAACCGGTTTTTATGACAATTGACCAACGCCACATTAGGCCAATCTGACATAACTCTAACATGAGTGACGGCACAGGGTATATTATGCAGCCATATCGTCCACATTCTCCAGCCAGTATCCCCGGATGCGATTGTTCCTGACATAGACCGGCAGTTTGGGCGCCGGTTCTATTTTGGTACGGAGCCGGCTGGCGATGGTATTCATGTTCCCCCGTTTATCCCGGCCCCCGGCCAGCTTCAACAACTCTTTATCCGGATCATCCCTCGAATGGCGGTAGTGCCATAAAATTTGCAGAAAGCCAAACGGTTTTGGATCCAGCTTAATCCACGTTTTTCCCCGCCACACGCCACGCTTCGATTCATCAAACTTCAAGGGAACGTGATCGGCGTAGTAGGCGTGCAAAATAAATTCTGCATTGTCTGCGCCCAACACTTGCCCCGGTTCAGCCTTTTTTAGCAACACAGACAGCAGGTTCAGCCAGATTTCCGGTAACAGGTGGGGATACAGTTCCAGCAAATGCCCAACAATAATATTTTGCAGCGCCGGGTCAACCAGATCAGAGAAGGTTTCCCGCTGGCCGTTGGTGGCGGCCAGGTATCTGCCGGCCAACCGCAGGCAATCCTCCAGCCGCCACTCCAAAAATGTAAAAGTGACCCGGTCACGGGGCAGGGTAAGCAGGCCGGTCTGCTGGATCACCGCTTTGGGAATGGCCGCTTTGAGGGCAAAGCCTTCAACTTGCAGCGGGATGAGCCAGCTAAAAAGATCCGCCACTTTTTTGCGCCGGGTTTCGCCCTCCACGTCGGCTTCAGCCAGGTCGAGCAAGACCGCCACGCCTTCAAAGCCCAGCCGCCGGCTCAAGGTGACCAGCTCCTCAATTTGGCCCTGGGCATCGTGCAGGGCAGTGGCATCCGAATAAATATCCTCAAACGGTTCGGCCATCAGATGCAAAAGGGAGGTATGCGTCAGCGAGTCGGCCCAACGGGAGAAAGTCCGTTTGGAACTATGTTTTTTGACCAGCCAACGCAGGTATTCAAGGTTGAGGGTCGTTAAGTTCCCCAATTTTTCAGGGTTCCGGCTGATGAAATTTCTTACGGCTACAGCCACGCAGGCCATAATCTGGCTCAAATGGTTACGGCTATCTTCAGACGTGAGCCAGGCATTTTTTTCGGCGTACCAGCGGTCTGTGGGATAGTGTGCAATAAACAGGCGATTCTGTTCGGCCCGCTCAAACGCATTGATGGCTGTGGTTTTTCCGCTTTTGGGACCGCCGGCCACAACCACAGAACGTTCGACGCCGCGCAACGTGACCTGCACCGGCAGGTCGACGTAACAATCGTCCCACCAATTAATATTTCGTTCGGGACTGCACGTTGCTTGCAGTCGGGCGTCCCATTGCGCCGCTTCAGTCATCATTAACCTGCCTGGTTGCCCACTCCAAATCTTCCTGCGAAAACATTCGGTTGGAGGGATGATTTACGGTGTGATATTCTGACATTTTCTCCCACAGATGCGCCATCCGGCGCGGCTTGCGATTTGAGAGCCAGACAAAATCATTGAACAGATCGTCCTCAAACAATTCCTCCAGCGAAATATGCACCCCAATCCAATTGACCATTCGCTCAAAACGCCAGGTTGCCATTGCGGTTAGTTGCCGTTCAGTCCAGGTCAGGACCTTAACGTCGGCCCGCCCCAGCAGCGGGTCAAATTCCATTTGCCGGTCAAGCGGCAAAAAAAGTACCGGATTGATGCCATACCCGCTCCACTTTTTCATATTGTTCAGCCAGGTTTTAATCTGCCCGGCCGGGCGGCGGTTGGCGTCGATAGCCAGCGCTAATTGCCGGAAGCCAAGAATAGACAGTAGAGACTGTATTTGGGGTAACGTTGCCTGCTTGCCGGTCTGGCTGAACTGACCGATAAGTCCCGGCAGATTGTCATCTTGCCGGATTGCCGGTCGCAATTGCCGGGTTATCTCCGTTGGTCCAAACTGGCCGACCAGACATTTAAGCACAACCGTTTTCTCGGCGGAAGGGAGATCCACCAGGAGTGAGAGGTTATGGTGAAGCAGAGTCAACAGCGCACGGACAATCCTGGATTTGGCGTTGCCCAGCGTAATGGCTGTATTTTCGCTCAGGAGAACCGGCAAAGTGTTTGCGATTGGATTGCCTTCGGGTGTACCCACCTGGCGCAGGGCGTAGGCAAAGGCAGTTTTGCCCGCGCCC
>CAYWSS010000396.1:0-5920 GCA_964460505.1 uncultured Caldilineaceae bacterium
CTTAAGGCTTAAACGCCATTCCTAAATGCACAAGTTATTTAATCCCGGTTCCTTAGTTTTGCCCTCAAACATAGCGGGTACACACCCGTTCTGGATGATATGTTGGCTAAAAAATGCGCCAGGTCACTTGGCATTCAAACAATGGAGACAGGGACAATTCTGATTCTTGCCAAAGAGGACGGGCTGATCGAGTCGGTTGAACAATCCTTGCGTAAATTGCAAAATGCCGGTCTATGGATTTCTGAGCCGATTATTCAGATGCTTAAGCGCAAGGCCGGAGAATAACCACAAAAAATTGTGGGTCTTTGGTATTTTCCGTGGTGTAGCGGCAGGTCTTGTGCCTGCCCTGGGCGACCACAAGGGTGCGCCACTACATATTGGGGTAGGCCCAGCGCACGGCAATTCCTAAAGAGCCAAAATTGTTGGTGTGCAAAGTCCTACCCACGCTGGTTGCCCGGCATTTTTACTGAGAAGTACCTAATACCCTCAACAAATTGTGACAATGATGTAAGGTTTGGGGAGAACCCCATTAAAATGGTGAATTCAATGCTCAGAATTAACCACAACAGCAATAGTGACCTCAGAATATCGCCCAAAATAGCGACAGTTTTTTTTGGCACATTGGCAATATTGCTGACTTTTACCCATCTTCCCCACACAGACCCGGCTACAGAAGTTAGCACCTTGTTTTTAATTTTGTTATTATCTGTTTTTGCCATTGTCATTGGGGTTCTTGATCAGGGGCCGGGATTAGCCAGCCGGTGGCTGGCTGTGGCCGCCGCGGTTGCTCTGGTTGGTTTGGGGCTTGGCTGGTTGGATCAGCCCGGGTTTTTGGTTTTTGTGCCCATCCCGGTAATTTTGGCGGCCGGTTTAATTAACGTTTCCGCCGCCACCCTCTCGGCAGTGGTAGAGACAGTGGTTTTGCTGACAATGTGGCACTTTGGTATTAAAAACACACCTGCCGCAAACATGGCGGTTGTTTTGGCTTCAATATGGATGATGTGGGGAATTACGGCAGCTATATACCAGCCTGTACACCAGATTACCCGTGGCTTTGATGATTACTTTCAGCGCTCTTATCACCTGCTGGAAGATGCCAACAAACGGAAGCTGGTTCTGGAACAAGCGCTTAAGGACCTGGCCCGCGCCAACCGGGAATTAACCTTGCTAAATGAAAGGTTGGGTGCAATGCGCGTAAAGGCCGAAGAAGCCCAAAAGGCCAAGGCCGTATTTGTAGCCAAGATAAGCCACGAACTGCGTACGCCGTTAAATATGATTATCGGCTTGATTGATACCTTGACTGAAACGCCGGATATTTATGGGCAAAAACTGCCCGCAGAGTTGTTGGAAGACCTGGATATTGTTCACCGTAACAGCCAACATTTGGCCAGCATGATTAATGATGTGCTTGACCTCAGCCAGACCGAAGCGGGGTATCTGGCGCTTCATCGAGAATGGGTTAATCTGGCTGAAGACATCAATACGGCATTAACTGTGGTTCAACCGCTATTAGATAAAAAGCGGCTGCAACTGAAAATTGATATTCCCAATGAGCTGCCCCATGTTTATTGCGATAAAATCCGAATCCGGCAGGTTATTCTCAACCTGGTCAGCAATGCCGCCCGATACACTGAAACAGGTGGTATTACGGTGGCCGCCCACCAGGAAGAACAACATATTGTAGTTAATGTTGTCGATACCGGGCCTGGCATCTCTGCCGAAAATCTGGAACAAATTTTTGAGCCATTTTGCCAGGGCACCAGCAGTATGTGGCGTGACCAGGGGGGAACCGGGCTGGGATTAAGTATCAGCCAACAATTTATTAAGCAGCACAAAGGCCAAATCTGGGTGGAAAGCAAACTGGGAATTGGCAGTACATTTTCCTTTAAATTGCCCATTGCCCCCTCCACCGCCTCACCCGGCAGTGCCCAACGATGGATTAACGAAGATTGGGTGTTTTTTGAACGCACGGACTGGCCGGCCATACCACAACTGCCTTACAACCAGCGGATAATTCTGTGTGACGAAACCGGAGACCTTTATCCGCAAATGGTGCGGCAGTTTGATGACATCGAGTTTATCGACACTATCGACCTGGCCCAAACTATCGAGACGTTACAGCGTTTTCCTGCTCACGTGGTTATTGTTAACACCATCTCAGCCAAATCGCTCAGGCCCGCCATTGAACAGGCCCGGCGTGAAATCCCCGATACGCCAATAATTGGCTGCACCTTTCCCCCCAAAGCCGATCACTTTCTGGAAGCCGGCGCAGTTGATTATTTGATAAAGCCCGTTTTACAGAATGACCTGAAAGAGGCCATTCAGGCGCTTGACACCCCCGTAAAACGCATTTTGATTGTGGACGATAATCCGGATTTTAGACAACTACTGGAAAGAATGCTCTTAATTATTGATGCTTCTCTGGAAATAAGCGCGGTTTCTAATGGGCAGGCTGCGCTTGAGCTTTTGCCCCGGCAGCCACAAGACCTGGTGCTGCTTGATGTTTTGATGCCTGAAATGAGTGGCTGGGATGTTTTGGTTAAAAAACGAGAAGATGAAACAATGGCCAATGTGCCCGTAATTATGATTACGGCTGAGGATTTAATTGGACAGCCCATGGTTAGCGATGTGTTGGTAGCCACAATGGCCCAGGGTGTATCGGTTAACCAGTTACTGCAATGTTCGCTTCAATATTCGAAGCTCTTTTTGAACCCCAATCCAGCGCCTGATCCAATGCCTGAATTAGTTGCTGACGGCGCACCGGTTTAGGCAAATACACGGCGGCTCCCAGAGCCAGGGCCAGCGCTTCTCGCTTGACCACAGAACAGATGACCACCGGTATGTTTCGGGTCTCCGGCGACTCGTGCAGCCGGGTTAAAAGCTCCCACCCGTCAATATCCGGCAGCATCACATCCAGCACAATAATATCCGGCTCTAACCCCGCCGTTGTCTCAAATACCTGTTTGCCTTCGGGCAAATGCGTAATTTGATATTTTGTGCGGGCTGTGTAGCGCCGGTACCAGTGCACCAGATCTTTATTATCATCTACAACCAACACTTTAACTGTGCGAGCCACCGGCAGCGCAATTTGATATTCAACGCTATCATCATTTTGCATCACCTCAAACGCGCCATTTTGAGTCATCACAATCTCGCTTATCAAATCGCTTTGTTGCGCGCCGGTTGCAATTATGGGCTTGCCTGTAATAGAAAATTTAATTTGTTGCGGGCCGCTCTCTGCCGCCAACCGGATTTCACCGGGTGATGACATATTCTGCACCAGCTTGTCAATAGCCGTCACCAAAATCTGGCTCAATAACGATGGATGAATAGCTACCCTTAAATCCGGTTCATTTAATTTTGCATGCAGGGTAATGGGCTGCCGGGCAACAAGAGATTGACCAACTTTTATTGCGCTCTGCATAGCAGGGCCTACATCTGCCACGGCTCCGGGCGCATGTTGTTCTAACGAATTCAGTTCCTGTCTAACCTGAGAGCGCCAGGAGTCTGGCTGTGTATCCGGTTCTAAATCTCCGGCAGGTTGAAAAGCTTCAGCTTCGGTTTGGGCAGGAGTGCTGTCCGGCTGCACCACAGTTTGCTGCTCCCACAGACGATGGGCCAATACCCGCACGGCTTGCTGCTGTTCACGGCGCAAATGCCTGAGCGAGATGTTTAATTGGCGAGCCACATCTACCTGCGTAAATTCCTGAATATAACGATAAGACAGTAAGCGATAAAGACGCCGGATGCGGGCATTGGGCGGAATGTCGGGAGATGGTTTTAGGGCCGCAATGGCTTCAATGAGCTTTTTTTGTAATTCCTCAACCCCTTGCTGTGGATAAAGTCCCAACACCTTCCAGACCAGGTCGGGGGGCTGGTAACCGGGGTCGTACAGGTGTACCAGACCATCTTTTAAATAATTTTCAAATGATTCAAAATTCTCTATTGTCCCCATTGTGTCCTGTTTTTGGCCGCTCCAAACCCTTGTTGGCCCCCTGCTTTACCTGTAAACTAATAAGCAGAGCTATCCTAACATGGCAAGATTGTTTGGTCAAACCCTGTTTTAGAGAGACCGGATAGCCACACGTCCTCTTCGCCACCCAATCAACCAATTTGTAAAAGATATTTTTGAATTCTTTTACAACTCCTTAAACACAACTTTACCGTAAGTTAACACTGTGCTTTTATGATGCGCTCTGTGTCCATTGCCTGAATCAGCGTTAAATCAACCAAAGGAAAGCCTGAAGCCCATGGAAAATACATCGTACTCAAAAACCCCACCTTCGGCAGCCAAACGAAAAAAAAACATCCTGGCCGCCATTGAAGGATACCTGTACCTGGCCCCAACCTTGATTATCCTGGCAATTTTTGTGTTTTTGCCGGTTATCACCTCCTTTAATTTAAGCTTGAATCGCATCGCCCCGTTTGGTAACAAAATGAGATTTGTGGGCATGGAAAATTACACCAAACTCTTAACCGACTCCGACTACTGGAACAGCATCCAGGTCACATTACTGTTTACCATTGGCACGGTGGTCATTGGGCTGGTCCTGGCCGTGCTGTTGGCGGCGGCGCTGGCCTATCCGGTCAGGCATCTTTCGGGGCTGCATCGCCTGCTTATTTTTGTGCCGGTGGTTATCAGCAGCGCTGTGGCAGGGATACTCTTTAAGTGGTTGTATCATCCGGTTGTGGGCTACTTTAATTATTGGTTAGCTTTTATTGGCATTCAGGGGCCCAATTGGCTGGCCTCCAAAGATTGGGCGCTGGTCGCGGTTATCATTGCCTCAATCTGGCGGCAGCTTGGCTTTAACGTCATTATCGCCCTGGCCGGCATACAAAATATCGATACCACATTTTACGACGCGGCCAAGGTTGACGGCGCAAACGCCCTGCGCCGTTTTTGGCACATTACCCTACCTATGTTATCCCCCACGCTCTTCTTCTTGTTAATCATCAACATTATTAACAGTTTTCAAACGTTTGGCGAAATTCACATCCTGACCGAAGGCGGGCCGGGGCAAGCCACCAACACCTTGGTTTATTCCATATTTTATGACGGCTTTGTGGGTACGCCACAGCGGGGCATTGCCTCTGCGCAAGCCTACCTGTTAGCTATAATGGTTGTCGTTCTCTCCTTTCTCAACTTTAGAGGAATAGGTGGAAAGGTACACTATCAATAATGGCAGACACACCAAAAACCACCACGTCCAAATCAATTTTCAATTCCCAACTGGTCTTGCAAGTTTTACTGATTGGGCTGGGGTTGATCATTTCCACCCCAATATTTATTGCCCTGTTTACCAGCTTTAAACTACCAGAAAATGTAATTACCTACCCGCCGCGCGTTATCCCCACTGAATGGACCGTTGAAAATTATTTTGACGCATGGGACAGCAACCGCGATTTTAACCCGGACTTAACCGGCTTTCAGGGCTTTTTGATCAATAACTTTAAAACCGGGTTGGGCCGATTCCTGATTAACAGTTTTATCCAAACCAGCCTGATCACTATCGGGCAGGTAATTTTTAGCGTGCTGGCCGCCTATGCCTTTGCGATTATGCGGTTTCCGGGTCGGGACGTTATGTTTTATATTATTCTTGGCAGCCTGATGATTCCCTTCGAACTGACCCTCATCCCCAATTTTCAATT
This sequence comes from uncultured Caldilineaceae bacterium, assembly GCA_964460505.1. GTDB lineage: Bacteria > Chloroflexota > Anaerolineae > 4572-78 > J111 > J095. Next base: position 5,650 of record CAYWSS010000396.1, read on the forward strand.
TATCTCCAACCTGGGCTGGGCCAATACCTACCAGGGCCTGGCCGTTCCGTTTCTGGCCAGCGCCTTTGGGGTATTTATGTTGCGCCAATTTTTCCTGACCATCCCCAGAGAATTGTACGACGCCGCTACCATCGACGGTGCAAGCAACTGGCTGTATCTGTGGCGGGTGGTGGTGCCGTTAAGCAAAGGGTGAATTTGGGGGGTCGCCCTTTTCGCTTTTCTCAGCGCCTACAACAAAAATCTCTGGGCCCTGTTTTGCACCCACCAAACT
>CAYWSS010000397.1:0-5904 GCA_964460505.1 uncultured Caldilineaceae bacterium
CTCCGTTCAAGCCTACTCAGGATGCTATCCCGTTTCGCCTGAGTAAATACGTTTGCCTTTGATAAACCTTAAATTTTCAAATTGAGAATTGCTGTCCGTCTTAAACGTCGGTTGACGAATATTTTTTTTATGATATAATCCTGCCATTCTTGACATTGACAACAACTGTGCGTTGCATGAACACAAGTAATGCGTCACATATCGCGCCAGCGGCTACATATTAGCCCCCTGCGCGATTCCGTTTCTTAGCCATAACCAGGCTTCCACAACGGGCCATTGACGATAAACCCTGCATTGCCCGGCCGATTTATGGTACTTCTTTCAGGAAAGGAGGTGTTGCCCCCAAACACACACTCACTCGATTTAGTGGTTTTGCCCAATTTTTTAATTGACTTTACGAGAAAAGGAGATTCTTTTCATGAAAAAATTGCTGATTGTGTCGACTGTACTGGCCTTATTTGTTGTTTTGGCCGCGTGTTCCCAGCCGAAAGTGGAAGAAGTGCAAAGCAACGAGGCCGCCGCTTCGAGTACGCAAGCGGAACCCGCCGCCGCCGAACCCGCTCCGGCCGCCCAGGCCACCGAAAGCCGCCTTGACACCGTGCGCAAACGCGGCAAGCTGATTTGCGGTGGTAACGCCAACCTGGCCGGTTTTGGCGTATTGGCCGCTGACGGTTCTTTCTCCGGCTTTGATATTGACTACTGCAAGGCCATTGCCGTGGCTATCTTCGGCAAAGCCGACGACTCCACCCTGGAAATTCGCGCCCTGACCGCCAGTGACCGCCCCATTGCCCTGCAAGCCAACGAAATCGATGTGCTGGTGCGCAATACCACCTACACCCTCAGCCGCGATACCGAATGGTCGGCAAACTTTGGCCCCACCACCTTCTACGATGGGCAGGGGATGATGGTTCGCAAAGACAGTGGCATCGAAACCCTGGAAGATATGGAAGGGGCCAGCGTCTGCGTGCAGACCGGCACCACCACCGAACTGAACCTGGCCGACCAAATGGCCCTGCGTGGCATCAACTACACCCCCAAAGTCTTCCCCGATGCCCCCAGCACCCTGGCCGCCTACCAGGCAGGCAACTGCGATGGCTTTACCACCGACAAGTCCGGTTTGATTTCACAAAAGCAGGAACTTGATAACCCGGATGAACACCAAATTCTGGCCGTTACGATGTCAAAAGAACCCCTTGGCCCGGCCTACGCCCACGGCGATGACCAGTGGGCCGATATCATCGACTGGACCGTGTACTGTACCTTCTCTGCCGAAGAATTAGGCGTAACCTCTGCCAATGTGGATGATATGGCTAAAACCGCCGAAGACCCCAACATTCGCCGTATGCTGGGTGTGGAAGGTGAGTTGGGTAAAGGCCTAGGACTGGATAACGACTTCTGCTCCAACGTAATCCGCGAGATGGGCAACTACGAAGAAATCTACAACCGCAATCTGGGTCCGGATACGGCGTTTAGCGTGCCGCGCGGTCTGAACAGCCTGTGGACCGATGGCGGCCTGCTGTACGCCCCGCCCTTCCGCTAAACCTCAATGTGCCGAAAGGATGCCGCAGGCAACAGCCCAAGGCATCTTCTAGACGGCTAACAATCAACATTTCTGCAAGTAGGGGCACGATATGTCGTGCTCCTACTTACAGAAACACCTTCCATTTATCTTGATTCAGCGGTCAGGATTTGAAGCCCTTGCCTTAAATACTGACCCCTGAACCGGAGTGACCGGCACTATTACTATCAGGAGAATCAGATGAGCCAAACAGCCACTCGTCAGCCCGACGATTCGGAACCATCTGTTACCACAAATCATTTTTCCAAAGAGCGCATAATCACCTATTTTTTCATAGCGCTGGGGATTGCCCTGCTGGTTTACGGGATTATCAACGTTCGGGGTTGGGTGCAAATTAACCCCAAGCAAATTGCCCAGGAGCGCATCGACAAAGAGGCCAATCTGTCCAAAGCCGAAGAAGTGAGTCTGTACACCAAACAGTTGGAAGTCGCCTCAGCAACCAAAGCAGGCTACGCCAAAAGTGCCTTCTGGCTGATTGTGCTGGGGGCGGTCTCATTGTGGGCCTCGAAAAACTGGCCGCATTGGCGGCAACTATTTTCGGAATATATGCTGTACGGCTATTCGTTTTTGCTTCCACCGGTGGGCTGGATACTGTATGGGTTTGGATACCGCACCCACGGCGACAAAAACCGGAAGGTTATTCGCCGCAATATTGGCATTATGTCGCTGGCCATCCCGACCGGTTTTTTGGCCTACGAGGCCGTATATCTGTTGCAAGTCTTTGTCATTTTCCCCATCGGCGACAATTTGGCCGCCAGCCCTTTTGCCGCCGGTCTGGTCAACTTCTTCCTGTCCCCGCAAATAGCACTTCTGGCCGGTATTGCCGTGGGCGGATACATCGCGTTCAGAACCAAAGATGTACGGGCACTCTCGGTGGCCGGGCAATTGGTGATATTGGCTATTGTGCTGGTAATTCTAAACTGGCTGGGTACAAACGCCGCCAAAGGTATTACGTCACGTGGCCTAAGCACTACCGATTTCAACTTTTTGGGGTTAACCGCTAGCTTCGATATTTCTGAACATCTGATTCCATACGATAGAACCTATACCTACGGGCGAGCATTTTTCGTCGGCGCGCTAAACACGCTGCTGGTCAGTGTGGTGGGCATATTTCTTGCCAGTATTTTGGGGTTGTTTGTGGGCATCGCCCGTCTTTCGACAAACTGGCTGCTCAGCACCCTGGCCCGCATCTTTGTTGAGCTGATGCGCAACGTGCCCTTGCTGGTGCTGCTCTTCTTCATTTATGCCGGGGTGCTACTCCAGCTTCCCCAGCGAGAAAACAGCATCCGCCTGTTGGGAGACCGTATCTGGCTCAACAACCGGGGGGTGGCCCTGCCGTGGTTCAAACCCACCGAAACTTTTTCGGCGTGGATGCCGTATCTGATTGTGGCTCTGGTTGTGGCTGCCGTGCTGTGGTACTTCCGCCGCCAAACCTACCCCACCACCGGCCGCCCGGCCTTTTCTGGCTGGTATGTGTCGCTGGGCTTTGCAGCTATTGCCGGCACGGGTATTCTGGTGGTGCATCCGTTGATGTATCAGGTACCGTTTATTGACGGTTTCAACTTTGCCAAAAATAATCAACAAAAATACATTGGCATGGTGATGACGCCGGAATTTTTCGGCGCGCTGTCCGGGTTGACACTCTACACCGGCGCCTACATCGGCGAGGTGGTGCGGGCCGGCATTCAAGCCGTTTCCAAAGGGCAACGTGAGGCGGCCACCGCATTGGGGCTATCCAATTCCCAAAGCTTGCAGTTGATTATTTTACCGCAGGCCTTGCAGGTAATCATTCCGCCGTTGACCAACCAATACTTGAACCTGGCTAAAAACTCCAGTTTGGCCATCGCCATTGGTTACGCCGACCTGTTTGCCATCGCCACCACCACCTTCAACCAGTCCGGACAATCGGTACAGGTGATTTTGATGATTATGGCCAGCTATCTGACACTCAGTTTGACCATATCGGCGACTATGAACTTCATCAACAGCCGGGTAAAAATCAGGGAGCGATAAATGACCACTGCAACCGATATTAATACCGCATACGAAGCGCCACCCCGCACCGAAGTGGGTGTATTGGGTTGGATGAAGCACCATCTGTTTGGGTCGTGGCTGGATACCATCCTAACCTTTGTATCGCTGGGGATATTGTATATTGTCCTGGTGCCGTCGGTACGCTGGGCTTTCACCCAAGCCAATTGGCGAGCCATCACCACCAATATTCTAATTCTCATCCACGGCCCGTACCCGCAAACGCAAAACCACCGGGTCTTCATCGCCATCGGTATTCTGGTGGTGATGGGACTGGCCAGCCTGTTCATCTATCGCGGCAAAAGCATACGCGCGCGCCGCACGATGACCATCATTTGGATGGTGTCGCCTTTTTTCATCTGGTATCTGCTGGCCGGCTTCAAAGACTTTAGCCTGTTGCCGCTGGTTGATTACAGCAAATGGGGCGGGTTGCTGCTGAGTTTCATTCTGGCGATTTTCGGCATTCTGGCCTCCTTCCCCATTGGAGTGCTGCTGGCGTTGGGCCGGCAGAGCGATATGCCCATCGTCAAATGGATTAGCACGATTTACATTGAAGTTGTGCGCGGCGTGCCATTTATCACCGTCCTGTTTATGGCTCAGGTGATGCTGCCGCTTATCCTGCCGCCGGACGTGCGCGTTGCCGGTATGTTCCGGGCCATGGTGGCCACGGCTCTATTCAGCGCGGCTTATCTGGCAGAGAACGTGCGCGGCGGATTGCAGGCCATTCCCAAAGGTCAATACGAAGCCGCAGACGCGCTGGGGCTATCGACGTTTCAGCAGATGTATTTCATCATCCTGCCGCAAGCCTTGCGGACCGTTATTCCGCCCATCGTGGGCCAGTTCATCGGCTTGTTTAAAGACACATCGCTGGTGGCCATTGTCGGCTTGCTGGACTTCCTGAAAGTTTCGCAATCTATTCTGTCGCAGGCCGGTTTTTTGGGCGCACAGAAAGAAGTGTACCTTTTCGCCGCGCTCATCTATTTCATTTTCTCATTTGCTATGTCATCGGCCAGCATACGGCTTGAAAAACAACTAGGCGTGGGTCAACGCTAGTTTCGTGGAGGAAACACAATGAGTGATTACATTATCGAATGCCGGGGTGTAAAAAAGTGGTACGGCGAATTCCAGGCGCTGAAGGGGATTGATTTCAACGTCAAAAAGGGCGAAGTGGTGGTCATCTTGGGGCCGTCCGGCTCCGGGAAATCGACCTTTATCCGCACCATCAACCGGTTGGAAGAGCATCAAACGGGCGATATTTTTGTCAACGGCATTGAGCTGAACAACGACGTGCGCAACATCGCCGAAATCCGAAAGGAAATCGGCATGGTTTTTCAGCAGTTTAACCTCTTTCCGCACCTGACTGTGCTGGACAACATCACCCTGGCTCCCATTTGGGTGCGCAAATGGGACAAATCCACCGCCGAAGAGAAAGGGATGGAACTGCTGGAGCGGGTGCAAATTCCGGAACAGGCCGATAAATATCCCGGTCAGCTTTCCGGCGGGCAGCAACAGCGCGTGGCGATAGCCCGCGCCCTGGCTATGGAGCCGGAAATCATGCTCTTCGATGAGCCGACATCGGCCCTTGACCCGGAAATGATTAAAGAGGTGCTGGACGTGATGATTGACCTGGCCAAGACCGGCATGACCATTCTGGCCGTGACGCACGAGATGGGCTTTGCCAAAACCGTAGCCGACCGGATTGTGTTCTTCGACTACGGGCAGATTGTAGAAGAAAACACACCGGAGAACTTCTTTTCCAACCCACAACACGATCGCACCAAGCTATTCCTCTCGCAGATTTTGCACTAAAAACACGTGGGGCATGGCAGATTTGCTATGCCCCACCACTTAAAATTCGGCAATATCGCTGCATCAGAAATTGCCAAACCCGTGTGGCTATGCTATAATCCGGCGCGTAAGTAACTACGGGTGATTAGCTCAGTTGGTTAGAGCGCACGGTTCACATCCGTGAGGTCACTGGTTCGAGTCCAGTATCGCCCACACTCGGTCATTACCCCCTCAGGAAGCCCCACCGACAAATTCGTGGGGCTTTGTGCTATCCAAACCAGGAGCCGCCGGATGTTGCAATCTTCCAACACCTATATTCCCATCCCGGAAGCCGTACGAAAGTATGGCGTCTCTCGAAAAGCCTTGCTTGAGCGCATCAAATCTGGTAAGATTGCCGCAGCGAAACTACCCTCGGGAGAGTATTTGGTGGCCGAAACAGACATCGATCCCAGCTTGAGCATCAATCGAGACCAGTTCGAACATCTACGCGGACAGAAGATTAGTAT
>CAYWSS010000398.1:0-5904 GCA_964460505.1 uncultured Caldilineaceae bacterium
TCAATGATTACTTATTTAAACTCAATCAGCTTGCACTACAGACAGACTATGTGCAGAACATAATAGTCACAGGAGAAGAATTCCTTAAAAATCTCCTGGTACGATGAGTTGAGCTGACATATAAGATGAAACTAAGAAATGATACTGAATTTATGATTGAAAACTGGCAACCGAGCCGGCTATTGACATTGTCGCGCAACCCCGCCTACCCCGGACGATTCCCTGGTAATTTAGACAGAATAGAACTGATAAAGACTGAGAGTCCAACCGTCGGGGTACAGATATATGAGGCCAATGAGTTGGATGCTGTGGCTTACCTCGATTCTTCCCCACCGGCGATACACGACATCCGCAACGAGTTCCCCGGAGAATATATCTCAGCCTCACTGTTATCAACGCTTTGTGTGTTTTTCACAGTTCAGCGCCCCCCCTTTGACGATCCCCGGGTGCGTCGGGCCTTCGTTTTGGCTGCAGATCAAGAAGAACTGGTTAACACAGTTTTACAAGGCCACCAACTTTCGGCCACAGGCGGATTTCTCCCCCCGGGGATGCCGGGATACTCGGCAGATATTGGACTGCCATACAATCCTGACCGGGCCAGACAGCTTTTGGCAGGGGCAGGCTACCCGGAAGGCCGTGGGTTCCCCGACGTGGAGTGGCTGATTCCCGATGGATTGAAAGCGGTTGGAAACTTTTTAAAGGATCAGTGGCGTAAAAATCTGGGAGTAACGCTGGAATGGATAGCCCCGGAATGGGCCGTACTTCTGGGCAATGACGAAAACCACCGGCCTCACTTGTACATTATGGGCTGGAGCGCTGATTTTGCCGACCCCGACAACTTCTTGAGAACGGGTTTGCGACAACAAAAAACAGGTTGGAAAAATGAGACGTTTGATCGCCTGGTTAATCAACAAGCCAAACAAACCATCGATCAAAAAGAGCGAATTAAACTGTATCGGCAAGCCGAAAAAATATTGATAGAAGAAGCGGTAATTTTTCCTCTGACTCACCGGAAAATGCACTTGTTGGTGAAACCTTGGGTCAGAAAGTTCCCCATTTCGCCGGTTAGGTGGTGGTTCCCCAAAGACATCGTCATCGAGTCGGCGCGGGCACAGGAGTAATTTTGGGCAGGGAATTACGGCTGCAAGCGGTTGATTAACCTGCCAACCGTAGGGTCAAATTGAGCAGCCCATAAATCGGCGGCAAAATCCAGAATATCCTTGTATCGATCTTCCTTGCGTTTGGCCAGCGCTTTTTCAATGACACCCGCCACGCCGCCAGCTTTTTGGCGCAGGGCCGGCAGCCCTTCCGGTGGGTCTTTGCAAACGGCCTTTTCCAGCAGCATAAACAGTTTAACTTCCTGCTTCAGTTTGTGTCCCAGCGTGTCGGCCTGGGTCTGGATGGTATCAACACTGATGTAATGCTGCCCCGTGAGTAGATGATACAGCAACGCGCCCATCTGGTACACATCGCTGCGGGTATCCAGTGGCTCACCCCGAAACTGCTCCGGCGAGCTGTAAATGACCGTACTCGGCTGGAACCCAACCTGGGTCAAAGCCATTCCCCCGGCGGCCTGAGGTACATGAGCAATGCCAAAATCGGTGATTTTTGGCCGGGCGTCTGCGGTTAACAGAATGTTCTCCGGCTTAATATCGCGATGGATAATGCCTTTGGCATGCAGTTTACCCAACCCCTCGCAAATACTGGTGGTTAGTTTGATGGCCTGATTGGTGGGCAAGGCGCCGCGCCGGTCGAGCATATCCTGCAAGCTGCCGCCACGTAAATATTCAAGAAACATGTAAATGCGCTCTTTTTTGACCCGCAACCCGTAAATGGTAACGACGTTGGGATGTTCAAGATCGGCCACAACCCGCGCTTCCTGAATAAAGCGTTTTACAATTTTCTGGTTTCTGGCTTTATCCAGTTGCAACTGCTTTATCGCCACCCGACGCTCTAACATTCGGTCTCGCGCTTCGTAAACGATGGCAAACCCGCCCTGGCCCAACACACGAACAATCTCGTATTCAAACAGCTTTTGTCCCGGTTCTAACAAAATATCCCTCTCAAAAATGTAAAGTTACCTGTTTAATAATGATGGATTGTACCAGGATATTCAATAGGGAAATAGTCCACAGGGATTTATATACGCTAAATCCTGCTCACCGTCCAGCTAATTGGCTTGCCGTTTTTGTAGGGCATTACGCCATGAAATTGGCGCGGATCGTTGCTAAAAACCAGCGGGAGAAAATATTTGTCACCTTCCCACAGCGGCAAATCAAGCACCTGGTCAACCGGTACCCACGAGAGTTCGCCCTCCGGGTTTTTGGTGAGCGGCGTACCGCTGAAGCGGGTGACTTTAAAGATAAAGCCGAACCAATCCTCCCCGTGTTTGCCAAAGCCGGGCCAACTGATGGTGCCACAGAGCAGGATTTTCTCACATTCAATACCAGCTTCTTCCCGAATTTCCCGCTTTATTCCGGCTACAACATCTTCATCCGGTTCCAGTTTGCCGCCCAGCCCGTTGTATTTACCCAGATGGTGATCGCCGGGCCGGCTGTTGCGGTGAATCAGCAGCGTTTCTTTTTCATTGGGGGACATCACGTAGGCCAGCGTGGCCAAAATGGGGGTGTAAGGCATTGAGGTTTCTCCACAAGAATAATTGGGGATAGTATACGATTACCGGGCTTTAATCGCCAATTGTTACGCAGATTATCGGACTATTGAGACACAAAACAGCCTTGTCAAAAATTCGGGGTTGAATCATCCACGGGAAAATCGAGTGACCAATCCTGCCGGCGGCAATAATACCAATCCCGACAGGCAGGCAGAACTGCCTGCTGCGGCTGCGCTCCGGGAAGCTCCACCTTCACCGGCGGAGGCCACGCCATCAGCGGGAGAACTTGGCGCAATTTTATCCTGCGCCTCCCCTTCCGCTGCTTTCACTACAATAGTTACCGGCTCCGATTTCGTATCCCCCAATTTGAAAATCACCTGGTATTTACCCGGCGCCTCGTACACATAGTTTGCGGCATAGCGACGCTGAATTTCGGCGCCCTTTTGCCATGCCGTACAGCCTGGCGCAGCGCTTTGGCGGATGCCATCGCCAAAATCAAAGGCGCTTGCCACGCAGTAGTAGGCCCGGTTATCATCCGGCCCACCGACAACCTTTCCAATGAAGTTGACCTCCAGCGGAGCCACACCCTCAACCATATTTGCGCCAAGCGTAATGGTTGCTTCATCGGGATCGACAGGAATCTCATCAGCCTGCGCAGAAGGCTGCAAACCTGAATCCTCAACCTTTTCCTTTTCCGCCTCCCAATCAATTGGCTCCGGAATTTCACCCACTTCGCCCTCAACGGTTTCGTAGGCCGCGCCGTCGATGATGACAATGACACGCGGGCCAAGGGCAAAATATTTGCCGGCAGCGGGGTGCTTGATGAGGAATTCGAGAAACAGGTCAGATGGGAAGGGCAAGGTGGTAGACCTCATCAGGGATGGATCAAAAGTGGTGTCTGTCCAGATGCCGTCGCGCAGCACAAATGCTTTTTCTCCGATGGTGGTTACGGCGGCAGCGTATTCTGCGGCAGCCGGGGCAGTTGCCCCGCCGCTGAGTCCTGGCGTGGCGGTAGCCATGGGCATGGGGGCGGCCAGATCGGCATCGGCCAGCGCGTTTTGCTCAACCGCTTTGCTGACCGCACCTTCGCCGGAGACCGCAGCGGGTGGCGCGGCTTCCGCTTCGGAGAACTCTTCCCGCGCAATCATATCGCGTCCCTCCTGCCGCAGGGCCATTTCCGGCTCTTCGACCAAAAAGGAGGTGTACGGGGTGATGATGCCGTAACGCACGCTCAGATTAACAATCTCGTCAATGGCTTCCCGATTTTCACCGTGCAGCCGGATTTGATTGAGCAGGTAGCCTACTTTGCGGGTGGCCCACAGCCGGGGGATAAAATTGGTTTGCCCCCCCTCATTCCCGGTTGAGGTAAAGGTGAGATCTTCGTAACGGAACGCGCGCGGCCGGCCGTTTATCTTGCCGGTCAGGGTGATGGTTGCCGGGCCGCCTTCCCGATAACGGCCGGTGATAATGAGCTGCGTTCCGGCAAACAGATCGGGCAGGGGGAAGGGGTAGGTTTCTTCAATGCGAACCCCATCCACATCCAGCGAAATATCGGCCAGCACCGGGGTGCTTACCTTCGCGTAGAAATTACTTACCAATTCATCAACCCGTTCACCGAGGCGGACGTAGGCGCTGGTGCCACGATTTTGCTCGGCCAGGCTGTCGAGCAGCAACGTGTCAACATCATCGCCCACCCCAAACGGGAAGATGCGGATGTTGGCGGCGGTTGTTTGCTCAACACTGTTGAGAATTAGCGGCGTATCGACCACCCCGCTGGTGGGCAGTCCGTCGGTCAGAAAAATGATGATGGTCGGGCGCTGCCGGCCGGCGCTGTCGATGGCTTCCAGCAAAGCGCGGTTGATGTCGGTGCTGCCTTCGGCCCGTAAATTATCGACAAAACGGTGCGCTTCCGGCAAGGCAGACAGCGGTTCGGGCTGATTGGAAAAGGCTCGCACGCCGGTACTGAAGGCTACAATGTTGAACCGGTCGCCGTCGTTCAGGTGATCCAGCACAAACTTCAGGGCATGGCGGGCCTGCTCCATCTTTTCACCCTCCATCGAGCCGGAGGTGTCCAGCACCAGCGTGACATCTTTGGCCACAACCTGTTCGGTATCTACATTTGGCGCAATCAGCAGCGTGAAAAAGCCGTCTTCGCCACTGGCCCTGGCGCTGAGCAGATTGGCCCCCACTTCCTCCTGCGATACGGTGTAGTACAGGCTGAAATCGATGTTGGGCAGCACCTCAAATTCTTCCCAGCCCACCAGCGCCCGGTAGCGTCCATCCCGATCGATGCTGACCGGATGGCTGGGCGAGTAGATGGCCTTGATCGGCTCATTGGAGCTGATATCCACGCTGACAGCTACATTTTCCAGCGGTTGAGCCGAAAATTTTTCGGTGCTGAGGGGATACACGTACTGCACCAGCCCGTTGTCCACCGGCAGCAGTTGCGTATATTCAATTTCGATGCGGCGGGTGTCGCCCGGTTCGATGGGGAAGATGCTGGCCTGAAACAAATCGCGCCCCACGTACTCCAGCAGCGCCGGATCGAGCCGGCGGCGCACGATGTTGTCGTAAATGCGGCGGGCCTCCTCTCTGGTGTACAGTTGGCCCTCCACCCGTTCGCCGTCAATCCACATTACAAATTCGCTGATGGCCGCGTTTTCCGGTAATGGAAAAATATAAGTGCCTTCCAGCGACCACTGGCTGTCGTTGCGAAAAATCTGGTCAACGCGCGTGGTCGCCACCTGATCTTCGATGGTGACGTTCACCCGGTGATTTTGCACCGTCAGGTAGGGCACCTCTCGCGGCGGGGGGGGCGGCACCGGGCACGGACGCCGGCAAATCGGCGGTTCGGGGATGATGATGCCATCGGCCAGGGCGATATTAGTTTGGTGAGTCAGGTGAGTTGAGAGAGTTAACAGGGTTAGTAAGATTATTGTGGCTGCGATTACACGTTTCATTGTTGGGACTCCTTTGCTCATTATTTCTCGTTACCTGTATGACGCCGGCCGGGGTGAAAAGGTTCCCTGTTTGCTGATTTGCAGACAATTGAATATTGTGCTACTTTATAGATGATTACTCAACTATTATTCAACAAAGGAGCTTGCGATGGCGAATGAAATTACGGTGAAGGTGCAGCAAATCAGTGCAACAGCAACGGAAGGGACGACTCGGGGGCACACAGTTGTGATTGACAGACCGGAAGCAAAAGGGGGCAGCGATCAGGGTGCGATGGGTGGAGAGTTGTTGCTGGTAGCGCTGGGAGGCTGCTTTATGAGCAATTTGCTGGC
>CAYWSS010000399.1:0-5902 GCA_964460505.1 uncultured Caldilineaceae bacterium
CATGACACCTCATCTTTCTAAAAAGTTCCGGTTTCAAACTAATCTCAGTATAGCGCAAATTATGAGGAAAGATTTATGAGTTATTCACACGCTCCCGCTGTCAGGAACAGTCGTCTGGTCAGCCGATTTCCCATTTATTATGGGTGGCTAATTTTAATGATGGGCACCTTGGGCATGATTATGACGGCCCCCGGCCAAACGTATGCTGTTTCAATTTTTATCGAGCATTTTATCACGGATTTGGGTATTAGCCGCTCAATGGTAAGCACGTTGTATACGGTGGGTACCCTGATTGGCAGCTTTGCCCTGCCGTTTGTGGGACGTCAAATTGACCGGCGTGGCGCAAGATTTGTAATGACGCTGATTACGGTGCTGTTTGGTTTGGCCTGTATTTATATGGGTTTTGTGGCCAATGCGGTAATGCTGGGACTGGGCTTTACGTTTATCCGTATGTTTGGGCAGGGTAGCCTGGGGTTGGTTAGCACCAATCTAATTAATCAATGGTGGGTCCGCCGCCGGGGAACGGTGATGGGTATGTCCGGCCTGGGTGTGTCGTTGTTGGGGTTGGGTGGATTCCCCAGTTTAATCAACTGGCTAATTCCTATCTACGGTTGGCAAACCACGTATATGTTGTTGGGAGTGTTGCTTCTGGCAGGGCTGGCTCCCCTGGCGCTTATGTTTGTCAGGGATCAACCGGAGCAGTACGGTCTGCAACCGGACGGGGCGCTTCCAACCATCACCGGCCGGGAGCAAGCGCAAAGCAGCGCCAATGAAAGTGATTGGACGTTGCCGGAGGCCCGTAAAACGGCGGTGTTTTGGATTATGGGGTTGGGGGTGGCTTCAGTGGCCATGCTGGGCACCGGTTTGTTTTTTCACATGGTCAGCATCTTTAACGACAACGGGCTGGATTCTTCCACGGCAGCCTGGGTTTATGTCCCCATTGCTTTAACCACGGCGCTGGTTCAATTAGGTGGCGGCATGCTGCTCGACAGAATTTCGGTGCGGGTGTTGTTGGTCACCGCTCTCTTTCTGCAAACGACTTCGCTGCTGCTGGCTCAATATTTGCAGGGCGCAGAGATGGCCTTCCTTTACGGCATGATCCTGGGCGCAACCATGGGGCTGATGGGCACCATCCACGGGGTGGGCTGGGCTAAATATTTTGGCCGCAAATATTTGGGCACCATCACCGGCGTAACGACAACGATGTTGATTTTTGGCTCGGCGTTGGGGCCCATGCCTTTTGGCATTGCCCGAGATTGGCTGGGAAATTACAACACGGTGCTCACCATTTCGGCCTTGATTCCGTTTGGGTTGGGCGTTGCCGGCCTGTTTATGAAACAACCCCGGAAAACAATTTTAGATTGACGATTGACGATTGACGATTAAAACCACGCACAAGACCAATCGTAAATCGTTTTAGCTCATTTCTCGCAAAACCTGGGCTTGCGTCCGTAAATTTTCCTCCGGCGTGCTATCCGGAATTTCGCAGCCGGCCCCGCAGAACCAGCGATCACCACCCTTTTTTGAACAGTCGCGGACCGCTTGCCGCACCTTTTCCGGCGTGCCCTGAAGCATCACCGTGACCGGGTCAAAATTGCCGCACAGCGCCACCTTGCCTTCAAATGCTGCGGCGGCTTGCTCAATGTCCACCATCCAGTCGAGGTCAACAATGTCTGCGCCGCTGTTGGCCATATCGATCAGGTTTTTGCCGGTATTGCCGCAAATGTGGAGCCGGCCCAACCCCCCTTTATTGCGGATGGCGGCAAAAATTCGCTGCTCGTAGGGCAGGGCGAACCCCCGGAACATTTTTGGAGAAACCAGCGAAGCCACTGCATCACCCACCCCGATGATGTCCGCCCCGGCTTCAATTTGAGCTTCGGCAAAGGCAACAGCCACTTCAACCGTTCTTTCCAGCAACTCTTTGACCCATTCCGGCTGCAGCACCAGATCAACCATAATTTCGTTGATGCCGCGCAGGTCGGCGGCTTCGGCCAACGCCCCTTCCACCCAGCCCATAATCGGCACCTCGCCGCCCACCTGCTCCCGCATCAGCCGGATGGCTTCCAGCCGGTCGCTCATGCGGGGGCCGGTGGCCGGATTGGGTGACACCAGCTTTTCCAAATCTTCCGGCTCTTTGATAAGCGGTATGTGGCTCAGCGGCAGGCTGTCGTCGGGAAATTCAATCTCCGCCCCAAAATCGGCGGTTTCCCGGTACGGGTCGGAAATGGCCTGCACAATGTCCAGGTCAAAGGTCTGCTGCACCGCAAAATTAGCCTCGCACAGCACCCGATAATCCTGGTAATATGATTTTAACGGCTGGTTGATGTAATGCGCGGCAAATTGCATCATAATATCAAAATTGGGGGGCCGGTCTACCGCTTCGCCATTGAGTTGATTCATCACTCTCTCATATGAATTCATTGAGGAAACTCCTTAGATTGACGATTCCCCTGGCGCCGTCTGCCAGGACAGGTGGATTTACGATTTGCGATTGGAATTACCTGCCTGTGAGAAAATTATTCAAAACAGCCCTTCAAACCCCGGGATACAGTGGCTCCGCAGCATTGGCATACGTTGTCCGGTAATCCATCCTGTATAGCATTACCCTGCAACATTTGCGCCACGCTTTGCAACGAGAATTACTCATTACTCATTTGCGGCTTGCCGCTTTATGCTTTGTTGATACAATTGGGCGGCAATTTGATAACTGTTTTTCATAGGCCGGTTTTGTTGGGTGGATTTTAACATACAACGGGCAGGTATCAAACCCGCTCCATAAAAACAGGGAGGCCCGATTTCCAAAATTGGGCCTCCCGTGTTTCTGTTTGCAGAAAATCACTGGTGTTGGGCAAGCTGTTTATTCTGGGGTGCCAATTCTTCTTCAACCAGCCGGACCAGCAACCGGTCCAGATTTTCCACCGAGTAATCCTGCTCGTCCACGTGGTGGGTGGTCACATCGCCGGGAGCACCGCCGTTGGTCTTGCTCTCGTAGGTGAGAAACACGAAGCGGCCCTGAGTGTATTGAGCAATCTGGCGGAAGATGTATTCGCCCTGGTCATCCAGCCCGCTGCTGGCAATGGGGTGAATTTTGATGCCGCGCCGGGCGGCAAAATCCATTTCAACTGCGTAATCGAAATCCTGGACATAATCCAGGTGGGGCGGCGCGTCGGCAATGAGGAAGATAAGCTTGACGGAATCGCTGCCCCGCCACTCAACGTTGTGCAGGGCGTTGTGCAGCCCTTCGTTGAGCGATTCCGGGTAATCGCCGCCGCCGTTGGCCCGGACGGTGTTCAGGTTTTTGGAGAAATCACGCACGTCGGGGGTGAAGTTGTAGGTGCGGGTAACGTAGCTGTCTTCGCGGTCGCGGTAAGTCACCAGCCCGTAACGAACGTTGGGATTTTCCGGCAGGGCATCAATCTGGGCCGAAACATCGAAGATGGTATTCTGGATTTTTTCAATTTCGTCGGCCATGCTGCCGGTGGCATCCACCAGAAACAGTACATCCAGATTGAGCGAGTCTGCCCGCTGCGATTGGGTGTCGAGGGCAACCGTCCATCGCTCTGCAAACGAGGTGGCAGGCTGGGCCTCGAAGCGGGTCAGGGTGAACTGGCGGGAAACGCCGCCGTTTTCAACCTCAACCAGAAATTGGTCAACCTGGTCCAGCGGCATATCCAGAGCCGGCGGATGGAAGAGGGCCTGCCCGTTGGCAAAGGTGCGGGTGCGGTAAATTTCGCCACGCTGCGGGTCGGGCAGCAAAATCCGCACATCTGCGCCCAAAATTGGGTATCCCTGAGTGTCGGTCACTTCAATAATGTACCGCTCGCTGATGTCCCGGTTGTGAACGCGCGGCCCGGCGTAGTTGCGCCGGTACATTAGATAATCATCCCACAAATCGTTGTCATCCACCTCACCGGCCCGCAGCGGTTCGCTTTGCCGGGCGACGGCCATCTCAGATTCACCCTCGGCGCTGCGGGCCATGGCGGTCTCGTCGTCATCCAACATGGGGCCGGCGGTGGCCATGGGGGTGGGCGTAGCGGCTATCGCCATTTCAACTTTGGATTTCATTGCCGCCGGCTCTTCGGCGGGAGCTTCTTCTGCCTCCGGGGCGTACCCTCCGGCTGCGGTCTCCGCATCTGCTTCACCGGCATATTCCGTTTTTCCAACTTCTGCCGGCGCCGCCGCTTCTTTGGCCTCCTCCCGATGTACGGTGCTTGCAGGTTCACCCGCCGCCGCGGTGTCCATATTGCGGTCACGGCTTTCACTGACACTTACTGCTGTGGTATCAATTGTACCGGTTGTTTCCGGGGCCTCGGCCCCACTCCAGGCGCATCCCGTCAAGGTGATAGCTGAGAGTACAAACAAAATAAGAAATCTTTGTAGGGTTAACATGTTTTCGCTCCTTCAAACTCGTCTGATTGGAATTAGTTCGACGGGGGTGCGTTCCACCTGTTGCGAAATTTGGAGAAACACCCCCTGTCTCTGCAAACTTCCCAAACTCTGGAACGGATCGATTTGATAGTAAGACGCCGGAGGGAGAGATTTGGTTCCCCTGGAAATGTTAAAATTGTCGCCCCTCATCATCCCTGCGATTTTGCAATTTTGTTTTCCGGGTACCGTTCTAAAAAATTGGTGACTCTGGCAGACAACTAAATCCAAACAGCAGATTGAGCACTGTTGTCGCGACAAATTACGTAGACCCATAAATCTTGATTGTAAGTTTGTGGCAGTAAATATCCTGCCGGGGGCGCAGAAGCAGTTTCGGGCGCTGCAATTGGGATGTGGTGTTGTTCTTCCAGAACCGGTCGGGTGGATTGGCGACATCTGTCCTTAATGATTACGGAAAAACCATCCAGTCTAACCCTGTGCAGCGCGGCCATCAACGTTATTTGCTGCGAAAGCAGGTCTTTGAGTTGCCTGATATTTCTGGTTGGCTCATCTGGCAGCCGCATAATCTTCAATCGACTGATGACAGAATTTCCATCGCTTCCGGTCAAACGCTTTTTTGCATTTTCCAACGGTTTAACCGTTTCCTGGGCAGAGAGAGCTTGTTTTTCCAATTCCACCTGCCGGGCCAGCTTTTTAAAGGCTTCAAGTCTAAGTTTCTTCAGGAGTTCGTAAGCCCAGCACAAAATATCCGGATCTTCAAGCAGCGTATTTAATTTTTTTAACAGATCGAAAATTTCGCCCTCGCGGCAATGCAGAACCAGTTCCCGATTGGCTGCCAGTCGGGCAGTAGTCATGGGAAACTCATGGGCCGATTGCCCCGGAGCACGAATATCTTCAGCGTAAAGAATGGTGCAATCCTGGTATCGCCACGGAGCAGGTGTAAACAGGGAATCATTGCCAGGGATCTTAACCTCACTTCTCATTTTATCCTCCCTCAAAAATATAGTTGGCGGAGTTGGGAGACGGTCTCATTTCGGTTATTCCATTTATTTTTGGTTTAAACATAGTATATGCCAATAGCCACCAACGCGCTGTGAAATATTCCACACCAATGCTGTGAAATCCGGATCAGCTTGTTGTTGCCCACCAAAAACTGATCTCTTCTCTTTAATTGTTCACACCGTGGAGTTGTAGAATTGACATCTTTTGTCACCTTTAGATAATAGTTATGGGGAATCTAAACAAACACACCCCACCGGTGGAAAATTGTGAAGATTCTGACTACTGAAATCTGACTGCTGACTACCGTATTTTAAGGGAGTCGGACAGTTCCTGGCGGGACGACAACGAGAATGAAAATTTGACCTACCCCCACCCGCCGCCTACGGCGACTCCCTCCCCCGATGTCGGGGGAGGGGTGGGGAGGGGGGTATTTTCAGAGGGGTAACCATGGCCAAAGCCGATTCTAAACGGATTTTACTGGTGGGGGACGAAGCCACAATGGGGGGGTTTTGGA
>CAYWSS010000400.1:0-5877 GCA_964460505.1 uncultured Caldilineaceae bacterium
ACCTCCCGCACCCGCCCGACCCTCCGGAAACACCCCCCCCCCCGCCGGTCCCCCCCCCCCCCCCGCACCCCACGGACCCGCCACAACCCGAGGACACACCGTCCCCCGCGCCCCCCCCGGAGCCGGAGCAATCACAGCCTGCCATTGAGCCGCCGCCGCTGCCGGGAAATCCCCCCCAGGAAGCAATTGATGCCTGTCAGGGTTTAGCCGGGGGCGCTGCCTGCCAGATGCAAACCCCACGCGGGTTACTTTCCGGCTCGTGCCGGCAAATTCCCGAGGGCATGTTTGCCTGTGTCCCCACCGAGCGGCAGCAGTAATTCACGCCCCGGCCCCCCGGCAACTTTTTGATTTCCCCCCGGGAGTTGTGGTATAATCTCCACGTCACTGACCGGTGTCCCCGGCAGTGAACGGACAATTTACTTCATAATTCCATCTTTCAAGGTGTGGAGTCGCTTGGACCCTTTGTGGCCGAGACGGCGCTCAGAGCATCAGGAGAGAAGCATTCCTTCCAGATTGCGCTTTTCTTTGTGCTATTGAGCCTTGCGGCTTCTGCCGCGAGGCTTTTTGTTTGCCTCGTGCAACGCCCAGTTATTAGCACAGCCTAAGGAGGCGCACCACAGATGTCTAAAAAAGTATCAATTCCGGATTTACAAAAAAAGAAGCGCAAAGGGCAGCCTATCAGCATGCTCACGGCCTACGATTACCCCGGCGCAACGCTGGTGGACGAGGCCGGAACCGATATTATTCTGGTGGGTGATTCGCTGGCCATGACCGTGCTGGGGCATCCCAACACCGTGTCAATTACGGTGGACGAGATGCTGCACCACTGCAAAGCCGTGGCCCGGGGCAGCCAACATGCCTTTTTGGTGGGCGATATGCCATTTATGAGCTACCAGATTGATCGCATTGAGGCCACTCGGAACGCCGGGCGATTTTTAAAAGAGGGCGGCATGGACGCCATTAAGCTGGAAGGCGGGCGCGAGGTGCTGGACACCGTCCGGGCCATTGTGCAGGCCGGTATTCCGGTGATGGGCCATTTGGGCCTGACCCCGCAAACCGCCACCAAACTGGGCGGATACAAGGTGCAGGCCAAAACCGCACAGGCAGCCCGGCAATTGCAGGAAGATGCCCTGGCTTTGCAGGAAGCCGGTTGTTTTTCACTGGTGCTGGAAGCCGTGCCGGATTCTGTGGCTGAAACCGTGAGCCGGAGTCTGGATATGCCCACCATCGGCATTGGGGCCGGCCCCGGCTGCGACGGTCAGGTACTGGTGTTTCACGATGTGTTGGGGCTTTTTGATAAATTTGTTCCCAAATTTGTCAAGCAGTACGCCAACCTGCGCCAACCGATGATCGACGCATTTAAAGCCTACATTAACGACGTAGAGGCCGGGTCATTCCCCACCAAAGCGCACAGTTTTGGGATGAAGGAGGATGAGTTGGAGTTATTTCTGTACGGAGATCGTAATGGGACAGAATAAAAAATTAAGCATTGCCATTTTCGGCATCGGGGCGATGGGCACGCTCTTTGGCAGCCAATTGACTGAACGGGCCAAGGTTACGCTGTTTGGCAACTGGCCGGAGCAGCTTGAGACGTTACGCCAACAAGGATTAACCATCACCCACCCGGATGGCAATCAAACTTATCACATGCTGCGCGTTACCAACCAGCTCAATGAAATCCCCGCCGCCGATATCGCGCTGATTCTGGTAAAAGGCCATCAAACCGGACGGGTTGCGGGGCAGGCAGCCCGGGTATTGCGCCCGGACGGATTGGCCGTTACCCTGCAAAACGGGCTGGGCAATCTGGACAAGCTGGTTGAGGCTGTTGGCAAAAAACGCGCGGCGCAGGGCATTACTGCGCAGGGAGCCACCGTAACGGCTCCGGGCCAATTGCGCTACGCCGGCGGCGGAGACACCTTCCTGGCCGGCAGTTCGGAGCAACAGCAGCGGCTCAAGAATCTGGCCGTGTTGTTCAATACGGCGGGCATCAAAACCAGCGTGGTCGAAGACGCGGACAGCCTGATGTGGGGCAAGCTGGCCATCAATGCCGGCATCAATCCGCTCACGGCCCTGCTGGATATTCCCAACGGGGCGCTGGTTGAAAACAAAACCCTGCACCAGGTGATGAGCGCCGCCGCCAGCGAGGTTGCGCAGGTGGCTGCCGCGCAAGGCATCCGTCTACCCTTTGGGGATGCCGCCACCCGCACCGCCGAAGTAAGCGTGGCCACCGCGGCCAATCGCTCCTCAATGTTGCAGGATGTCAGCCGCGCCGCTCCCACGGAAATTGACGCCATCTCCGGCGCGGTCGTGCGCATCGGCAAGCAATTTGGAGTGCCAACCCCCATCAATCAGATGCTGCTCAATCTAATCAAGGCTAAAGAGCGTTTGAACGTTTTAACGTTAGAACGTTCGCACGTTAGCGCGTTTTAACGTTATCACGAATCGAGGGACAGGATGAAAATTAGCCGGGAAATTTCAGATATTCGAGAAGCCCGTTGGTCAAATGCAGGCGAAACGTGGGGATTGGTGCCGACAATGGGCTATCTGCACGAGGGGCATCTCGGTTTGGTGCGTCAGGCGCGGCAGGAGAATGATCGGGTTGGGGTGAGCATCTTTGTAAACCCCACCCAGTTTAACAATCCCGACGATTTAACCACCTACCCCCGCAACCCGGAGCGTGACCTGGCTCTGCTGGCGCAAGAGGGGGTCGATCTGGTCTGGTCGCCCCCACCGGAAGTGGTCTACCCCGCCGGATTCCAAACTTACGTCGATGTTGAAGAAGTCACCAAACCGCTGGAAGGAGCGCACCGGCCCGGCCATTTTCGAGGGGTGACCACCGTGGTGGCCAAGCTGTTTAACGTCTTTCAACCGAACAGGGCCTACTTTGGGCAAAAAGATGCCCAACAGGTGGTCGCTATCAAACAGATGGTGAGTGACCTCAATTTTAATCTTGAAATCGTGGTTTGCCCCATCCGGCGGGAAGCAGACGGGCTGGCAATGAGTTCGCGCAATGCCAAACTTTCGCCGGAAGCCCGCCGACAGGCAATCTGCCTGTATCAGGCGCTTACCGCGGCTAAATTGGCTCTTGAACAGGGTCAAGGCAACGCAGAACAGCTTCGGGCTGCAATGCTATCCATAATCAAAGAAATGCCGCTGGCCCGGGTTGACTACGTAAGCGTGGCCCAGCCCGATACACTGGAAGAGTTATCTATCATTGATGACCGGGCACTCCTGTCGATGGCCGTATTTGTGGATGGTGTTCGCTTGATAGATAATATGCAATATCGCAAAAGTCATCAGGTAAATTAAAGTGACCGGCACTTTTATTTTAAGTGCCGGTCACTTGTAACCTGCCGAGTTTTGCGGAACTGCGATAATATGATAATCTCCACAAATCGGGCAGGTTAAAATGTTATTCACAATTGATATTGGCAATACAAACATCACCTTTGGGGTGTACGATACCAGCACAAATACCCTGAAATATCATTGGCGCATCAAGACCGATCACGGGCGCATGGCCGATGAGTACGGCATCATCATTTTAGGGCTGATGCGCCACGAATATTTAAAATTTGAGCAGATTCGAGGGGTTGCTCTGGCCAGCGTGGTGCCGCCGCTTACCGCCGTGTTTGTTAAAATGATCCGGCGCTATATGAGACAGGAACCGCTGGTGGTGGAAGCCGGCGTTAAAACAGGCGTAAAAATCAGGTACGACAGCCCCCGTGATGTGGGCGCGGACCGCATTGTGGATGCCGCCGCCGTGTACAAAACCTACGGCGGCCCGGCCTGCATTGTTGATTTTGGGACCGCCACCACGTTTGATGCCATATCTCACAAGGGTGAATATCTTGGCGGAGCAATTGCGCCCGGTATCGGCATTGCGGCAGAAGCGCTTTCCAGCCGCACCTCAAAATTACCCCGGGTTGATCTGGTACGCCCGCCAAAGGCAGTGGGCGGCAACACGGTACACGCCATTCAAAGCGGAATGATCTACGGTTATGTGGGGCTGGTCGAAGGAATGGTGGCTCGCTTCAGGGCCGAACTGGGCGAGGGGATGCATGTTATCGGCACCGGCGGGCTGGCCGAAACCATCGCCAGAGAAACGGACGTGATCGAGGTGGTCAATCCGTGGCTTACGCTGGAAGGGTTGCGCATTATCTGGGAGATAAATCAGTAGCAGGGTTTCAAGTGGCAGGCGGCAGGTTTTAGATCGTTACCGGGTTAACCCTGTAACGGGGTACAAGGTTCAGTAAACCCGGTGCTGTGGCCGGTCTCCGACCGAGCCACCTGAGCGGGCGCGGTCAAGAGACCGGCCCGAGCGCGATTTTGACGGGTTCACTGAATTTGTACGTAACGGGTATTCCGCCGGCTTAAGCCGGCATACGCGAAGTGTGGATTGCAGATACATATCTGTAACCATCAGAAACAGCTTCCAGGAAGATGAATCTACCCAGATGTCGGGTAGCGAGGCCTGCAAATACAGGGTTTTTGAATGGCGACAGATATTCTGCAATATAAACGAATTGTTCTGGGAATTACGGGCGGAATTGCGGCTTACAAATCGGCCACCATTTGCAGCCGGTTGGTGCAGGCCGGGGCCACGGTAGATGTGGTTATGACGCAGGCTGCCCAAAAATTTATCGCGCCGCTCACGTTTCAGGCGTTAACGCACCGGCCTGTTTACAATAATATGTTCGGGATTCCCGCCGGAGAGAATATTCCACACATCACCCTGGCCGATTCTGCCGATTTGCTGCTGATTGCGCCAGCCACGGCCAACACCATCGGCAAGTTGGCCAACGGGCTGGCCGATAACCTGCTTACGGCTATTGCCCTGGCCACGCCAGCCCCAACATTGCTGGCGCCGGCTATGGAAACGGATATGTGGCAGCATCCGGCCACGCAGGCAAATATTAAAAAGTTAAAAGCGTGGGGCGTATCCACCGTTGGCCCGGCAGAGGGACGGCTGGCTTCGGGGGCAAGGGGGCCGGGCCGGATGGTTGAACCGGATGAGGTCATCGAGATGATCCGGCTGGTGCTGGCTCGAAATGGCGATTTGGCCGGGAAGCATGTAGTTGTCACCGCCGGCGGTACCAGAGAAGCCATCGATCCGGTGCGGTTTATTACCAATCACTCCAGCGGAAAAATGGGCTACGCCATTGCCGAGATTGCCCGCAATCGGGGGGCTGCGGTGACATTGGTTTCCACAGTCAAGTTGCCCGCTCCTGTGGGGGTTGAGATGGTGGCGGTCAATTCTGCAGAGCAGATGCGCAACGCCGTCATAGATTTGATTCCGCAAACTGATATTTTGGTGATGGCTGCGGCTGTGGCTGATTTCAGGCCGGCAACTGTGGCCGAACAGAAAATAAAAAAACAGGGAGAAAACCGGGGCATGACTCTGGAGATGATCCGCACGCCGGATATTTTGGCCGCTGTTGCCGCCCAAAAATCGAGCAGCGGGAAACCGGAAATTACGGTGGGGTTTGCCGCCGAAACGGAAAATCTGCTGAAGAATGCCCGTGAAAAATTAGCGCGCAAAAAGCTGGATTTAATTGTGGCTAACGACGTTACCGCCCCCGATGCCGGGTTTGCCGCAGATACCAAT
This sequence comes from uncultured Caldilineaceae bacterium, assembly GCA_964460505.1. Lineage (GTDB taxonomy): Bacteria > Chloroflexota > Anaerolineae > 4572-78 > J111 > J095. Next base: position 5,609 of record CAYWSS010000400.1, read on the forward strand.
AAGGTGACGCTGTTAAGCAACAACGGAACCGTGAAAACACTCCCGCTCATGAGCAAACTGAAAGTGGCTGAAGCGGTTTTTAATCAGTTGATGCGGTAAAACAAAAATCGTCGGGGGATCGAAACCCTCGACGATTGAAAGTATTGCTGCCTTTATTTAGCCGTTCAGGCTAACGGTAATTTACTACCTCCCTGGTGTGGCCCATTTCATCCATAGCCGCCATGATATCTCTAAGACCGGAAAGAGTATCTTGCATGCTCTCGAATTGC
>CAYWSS010000401.1:0-5830 GCA_964460505.1 uncultured Caldilineaceae bacterium
TCAATTGGTAAGTTATTTACGCCCATTCCTGAGTATTGATGAAACGTATTCTATCATAGGATAAACATACCTACAATTAACCTTTAAAATTCGAGTATTTCCCGCTTGGCGTAGAGTTTTGTAACCGGAAATCCACGTTGCCCACGGCAGGTCTAAAATACCCCAAAACTCAACCAACAAAGCTTCTTTCTGTAATTCTTTCCTCCTCCATAATATTTATGGTATAATTCACCAAATTATTTACAGAAAAAATGTATCATCTCAATATTTAGCGGGAACGCGGCCTGAACTTGTCAAAGGTCGTTGGTTTCGACAGGCTCAACCAACTCGCCGCAATTTATTGAGATGATACGAAAAAATCGAGTATTTCCCGCTTCCTACGGGAGGGGGGAAATACCCCAAAAAACGTAATCAGGCAACAAATTTAACGCATGGCAGTTCTCACTGTTCACAACCTTGAAAAACATTTTGGGGGACAGGATATTTTTTCCGACCTCAATCTTACCGTTAATCCCGGCGATAGAATTGCCCTGGTTGGCCCCAATGGCGAGGGTAAAACCACGCTGTTGCGAATTATCACCGGCCAGGAAATTCCTTCTGAGGGGCACATATACACCGCAAAATCGGTACGAATTGGCTATCTTGAGCAGCACGCCTCGTTGATTTCCACCGAAGGCACATTGTGGCAACTGGCGCTCGATGCCTTTGCCGAACTCCGGCAGCAGGAGACATCGCTGCAAGCCATAGAGCGCAAACTGGCCGGTGAAGCGGATGAAAGCCGGCACGCCCAACTGCTTGAGCAATACGGCGAGGCGCAAGCCGGATTTGAACACGCCGGCGGCTACCAGTATGAGCAGACCATGCGGCTGGTGCTGACAGGCCTTGGGTTTGCCCCCCAGGATTACGACAAGCCGCTGCTTCAGTTTAGTGGCGGCGAACAGAGCCGGGCCCATCTGGCCCGGATTTTACTGGAGCAGCCCAATTTGTTGCTGCTGGATGAGCCAACCAATCATCTTGACCTGGCCTCGGTGGAGTGGCTGGAAAACTATTTGCAAAGTTGGCCGGGGGCCATTGTGGTTGTGGCTCATGATCGCTATTTTCTGGACAAAATCTCCACCAAAGTGTGGGAACTGATGTTTGGCCGGATTGAAACTTATCGCGGCAACTTTTCACACTATGCCGCCCAGCGGGCCGAACGTCTTGAACGCCGGCAAAAAGAGTATAAAACCCAGCAGGAATTTATTGCCAAAGAAGAAGATTTTATTCGGCGCAATTTGGCCGGGCAGCGCACCAGAGAAGCGCAGGGGCGTCGCAAACGGCTGGAACGAATGAACAAGCTTGAGCGTCCGGTTGAACACAAAACCCTTCACCTCAACCTGCAAACCACGCTCCGCTCCGGCGATTTGGTGCTGGCCACGCACGATAATCTGGCCGTGGGCTACCCGGATGGCAAAATGCTGTTTACCTTTCCCAATCTGGAAATTAAGCGCGGCAACCGGGTGGCATTGTTGGGGCCAAACGGATCGGGCAAAACCACCTTTATCAAAACAATTCTGAAGCACATCCCCGCTAAAGACGGCACCATTCGATTTGGAGCCGGGGTGAAGGTGGGTTACTTTGCCCAAACACATTCCAGCCTTAACCTCGAAGCTTCCATTATGGACGAGGTTTTGTCGGTGCGTAACCTGCCCCTTGGTGAGGCACGCAACTACCTGGGCATGTTTCTGTTTTCCGGCGACGATGTATTTAAACCGGTCAAAGCCTTATCCGGGGGCGAACGCAGCCGGGTGGCGCTGGCCAAGTTAACGCTTACCGGCGCAAATTTTCTGATATTAGATGAGCCAACCAACCATCTGGATATTGGCTCGCAAGAAAACCTGGAGCGCGTGCTGAGTGAATTTGGCGGCACAATTCTGATGGTGTCGCACGACCGTTATTTTGTTGATGCCCTGGCCACGCACACCTGGGCCCTGGAACCTTTAACCCAAACGGTGGTGGTGACCAAAGGTGGCTACAGCGCCTACCTGGCCTACCGCGAGGCTCAAAACAGGGCCTTCAATGGTAATGGGAAGGTAGCTGTAAAATCACCCAAAAAAGGCAAGAAAATACGTGAGCAAAACAAGGCAGAAAAGCGAGCCGTTGAGAAACGGGCGCGTCAGGTTGCAAAACTTGAAGCCACCATTGAAGCGGCCGAACTTGAACTATCGCAGCTTTCGCAAAAATTAGAAGCGGCCAGTTTGGCGCAGGATATTCCAATGTTACAAGAGCTGGGGCAAGCGTATCAAACCACAGAATCCAAACTGGAAAAGTTATTTACCCAATGGACTAACTTAGAGACCGTCTGAGGGTAATCCTTGCTCGCCAAAAGGAGGAGCACAACCATGTCAAATAAAATTGTCATCGGCCTCACCGGAAATATTGCCACGGGAAAAAGCCTGGTCCTGCGCATGTTACAGGAATTGGGCGCCACCACCATTGATGCCGACAAACTGGTGCATCAATTAATGTTGCAGGGCGGCTCTGTCTATAACGCCATTGTTGAAGAATTTGGTAAATTTATTCTGGATAAGACCGGGCAGATTAGCCGCGCCCGCTTGGGCAAAATAGTTTTCAGCGACCCCACCGCGCTGGAACGGTTGGAAACGCTCACCCATCCGGGCGTACGCGAAGAGATTTTAAAGCGCATTGAAAGCGCCCCGACGCCGGTGGTTGCGGTAGAAGCCATCAAGCTGTTTGAATCCGGCCTGTCGGGTCTGTGCCAATCAAATTGGGTGGTGGTTGCCCCGCCGGAAACGCAGCTAAAGCGGCTGGTTGAGCGGCGCAGGATGAAACCTGACCTGGCCAGACAGCGCATAAAAGCGCAATCATCGCAGCAGCAGAAGGCCGCCAAAGCCGACGTGGTTATTAATAACAGCGGGGCGCTGGCCAAAACCTGGGTCTCTGTAAAATCGAACTACACCAAACTGGTGCAATCACAGGTTGCTGCTCAGCCCACACCTGAACCGGAACCCGCTGCCCCACCGGCCCAGGACGCCCTTGATGTCAAGGCAATCACCGTTCGGCGGGCCAAGCGAGAGGATTTGGGCGGCATGGCCGAGGTGATGAACGCGGGCACCGGCGGAGCCTTTTCGCCCGATATCAGCGAAATGATGGAAGCGCTATTCTCCAGGGCCTATCTGGTAGCTCTGTCCGGCAATAATATAGTGGGCATGGTTGGCTGGCAAACGGAAAATCTGGTGGCCGGCCTGCAAGATTTTTACATGCTCCGCGATGAGATGTGGGATGGCGTGGGGCAACTAATTCTGGAAAAAGTACACGAAGAGGTTGATAGTCTCTCCTGCGAGGTAGCGCTGGTATTTGTACTGGATAATGCGGGAAACAGTCCCATTCAATTTCTGGAGAGCCAGGGCTACGAACAATTTGAAAGCAAGCGCCTGATTCAGGATTGGCGCGAAGCAGCCCTGGAGTGGCAGCCGAAAAACAGCGTATTGCTTTACAAAAAAATGCGCGAGCAGCGCATTATGGTTCCTATGTAACAATCAGAGATTAGGAATCAGGAGTTATTCGAAGCGATTAGCTTTTCCCTAACCCCTAATTCCCAACCCCTAACCCCTTAATTTTCACAGGAGTTATAAAAAAATGAACGCAATAAAAAGCTTTGCCGGCAACCATCCCCAAATTACATCGTGGATTGCGCTGGCGATTGGAATGGTAATTATTTTAGCCTGGTCCGCGCGGGATGTTGGTTTTACCGGCGGACAGTGGGCCGCGTTGGTAGTGACCACCATTTTGCTGGCCGGAGCCTGCGTCTGGATTATCGGCTGGGAAGATGACGAGGACGAAGCGCTGCCGGAAGAGGAAGATGCTGCTGTCGTCGGGGATGCTGAAACCGCAGACTAAGCGGCGAATCTGGTCTGAACCGGAACGAAGCTGATAATAAACTGAACTCGCGCCAGATTGCGCAACTATCTGGTACACCGGGGACTCAAAATGTAGAACAATATCCCTACTTGAAAAACAGGCCAATCACCGGCCTGTTTTGGTTTTATCACCTGGTGAGATTAAATGCCTTCAGATACTGCAATTAAATGGCGTCAATGGCAAAATAATGAGCTGGTAATTATGGAAGAGCCTCAAACAATTTGGGATAAACGATACTCACAACATAACAAGGCGAAGTCAAAATATAATAATTGGGTAGAACCCTGGCATCCGTTATTTGCACCAGGTAGCGTTATTCTTGATTTGGGATGTGGCCGAGGCTACGACACCCAATATTTGTTATCGACCGGTTGTCGAGTGATTTCCACAGATTTTTCCAGGGAAGCCTTGAAACTGGTCAAACAAAATGTTAAACAGGCGATACCCGTACAAGTAGATATGCGGCAAGGTTTGCCTTTCTCACCCCAGAAGTTTCATATTGTCATTGCAAACCCTTCACTACATTATTTTCCCCTGGAACAAACGCGCCGTATCATTCACCAGATTCGAGAGTGCTTAACGGAAAACAGGATACTACTGGCAAGATTCAATTCAACCGACGATGTCAATTACGGGGCAAGGGCACAAAGTGAGAATGGGGAAAATTACTTTCTTGTGAACGGGGTGATGAAACATTTCTTTGACAGGGAGACACTTGAACAGTTATTTGAGACAGGATGGAAGGTTGAGAGTTTGCAAGCCAAAGTGATTCATCGATTTGGTAAACCAAAATCAATTTGGGAAATCGCCGCAGAAAAGGCAAGTTCGCAGGGTGTCCGTTAGCGAGATACCTTGTAAGGAATCGGAACGAATTAGCTCACACAAGCTGTGTTCAGCCAACAACCGAACAACAGCCACACCTTATTCCCTCTCCTCAATCCTTTCAAAATAAACCCGCCCAATCTTCTCCGGAATCACCGGCGGGTCGGCCTCGGGAGTCCAGAAAAACCGGGCGCTCTGAAAATCCTGGGCCAGCCTTCCCTCTAGCAAAAACGGCTCGCTGATGGGCAGTCCAAAACGCACGCTGCCCCCGTGGGAGTCAAAATAGCGCAAAAAGTCGCCGTTGAGGGTGTGTCCGGTTTTTTCATAATAGCGTCGAGCATTGGCGTTGGCCGGAGGGATACTGTCGGGTGGAATGGGCGGGCGTCGCCGGTTGAGCAAATCTCCCAACCAGCCGACCGTAACCCGGTACTCCGGCTCATTTTCCGGATGAAACTCCAAGCGCCCCTTTTCAAAATATTGCACCCGCCAGCCGCCGTCTGCCATTTCTCCGGAGATGGGCTGCCCCAAACTTTCAATGCCCCCGTAAATATCGAAGAAATGCAGAAACTCGTTTTGCACGGTCAGGCCGGTTTCTTTAAAGAGCCGATCTCCATCTTCTGCCGCCGGAACACCCGATGGGGCTGCGCTATTTTCTCCGCACGCGGTTAAAAACAGGACAAATGAAGTTGCCAACAAACAATATGTCGCTATTTTTCGGAACTTTGTAACGCAGCGAAGCCGCAACCAAAATTTTAACCGCAGAAATACACAGAGAAGGCGCAGAGAATACAAAGAACAACTCTGATAACTTTGCGCCTGCTTTGCGCCCTCTGTGGTAAGAAAATTTTCACACTTGGCACAAATTTGCCGCACAAACAGCGTTTTTGCGGTGAGGAATAGACCCATAGTGCGATACAAACGATGCGTTATTTTCGATGCCGGCATTTCGATGCCTATTGTAACATGGGAACAAAAATTGTTTAACTTCCTGATTGTACAAGTTCAGTGAACCCGTTCCATCAACGAATAGCCAACTTACACTGAGTCGCAAATGTCGACGGTTGAAATGGTGACGGGAGCGGCGGGC
>CAYWSS010000402.1:0-4130 GCA_964460505.1 uncultured Caldilineaceae bacterium
AGTCCTCCCCCCTCCTGAGGGGGGAGTTAGAGGGGGGTAAGTAGTTACGAATTTTAAAGAATTAGCGTCACATCTGCACTGCGGCCGGCGCAAGTGTTCGCCTATTCGTAGTATTCGCAATTTGGGTTAAACAGACGGCAAGTCAAAGAAAGGGGTGTCCGTTATCAAAATTTAATTTAACAATCGGGTTCCAATTGACAGCTTGCTGGTAGTAGAATACAATCGGGCGCAAAGGAAAATGTTATGGACTGGTTTATTTATATTGTCGTGATTGCGGCTGGTTTTGGCACAGGATTTATCAACACCCTGGCCGGTAGTGGATCGCTCATTTCACTACCGCTTCTGATCTTTTTGGGTATTCCGGCAAATGTGGCTAACGGCACCAACAGGGTTGGCGTTTTAATACAAAATCTGGTTGCGGCCGGTAGTTTCAAACAGCGAAAAATGCTCGATACCCGAATGGGGTTGATGCTGGCTGCTCCGGCCACGGTTGGGGCCATAATTGGCGCACAAGTAGCCGTGAATCTGGATGAGGCAATGATGCGCCGCACCATTGGCGCATTGATGGTCGTGATGCTGGTGGTTATTTTAATAAAACCCAAACGCTGGCTGGAGGGCCATTCGGAAGAGATTAGAGATCGCCCCGGCTGGCTACAGGTTTTCATTTTCTTTGCCATCGGCATTTATGGCGGATTTATTCAGGCCGGGGTGGGTGTATTTTTGCTGGCCGGCCTGGTGTTGAGTATTGGCTACGATCTGGTTAAAGCCAATGCGGTTAAAGTGCTCATTATTTTCTGTTTTACGACATTCGCCTTAATTGTGTTTGTAATCAACGGGCAGGTGCTGTGGGGGATAGGCTTCCTGTTGGCCATCGGCAATGCGCTGGGGGGATGGGTTGCCGCAAAAATGGCCGTGGAGCGCGGCGCTGTTTTTGTCCGTTGGCTGCTAATTGCCGTTGTGGCCGTATCGGCGGCAAAGCTGCTTGGGATTTTTGATTTTATCGGACAACTCTTTTACTAATGGCACAAAAAACCCTCAAAGGTATTGGTTCCTTTGAGGGTTGTAACTGCTATCGAGACCGGTGATAGTTTATTCAAACCGGTACCCTACACCCCACTCATTGTGAATAAGCGCCGGGTTGGATGGATCTTCTTCAACTTTACGCCGAAGATAGCTAATATACAGTCGCAGATAATCTATTTCGCCTACATATTCCGGGCCCCAAACTTCGGTCAGTAAAAACTCATGCGGTAAAACTCGCCCTTTGTACCTTACCAATACTGCCAGGAGCTTAAACTCGGTAGGACTGAGGTCAATTCGTTCTCCATTTAAGGTGACTTCATATTTATCCAAATCTACAACCAAATTGCCTTGAGAAAGAATAGGCTCCGTTTTTCTCCCGCCACCACTATTATCTGATCTGGTAACACGGCGCAAGACCGCTTTAATGCGGGCCGCCAGTTCGTCAGCAGTGATGGGTTTTACCAGATAATCATCAGCCCCCAGATTTAACCCTTTGATGACTTCGTCTTGAGAGCCAAGCGCTGTAAGCATAATAATTGGCACATCTGTCATTTCTCTAAAACGTTTACAGGTTTGCCATCCGTCCATATCCGGCATCATCACGTCCAACACAATTACATCCGGCCTAAAACCGTATGCTATCTTTAATCCTTCCAGGCCATTATTGGCTGTTTCTACTTCAAACTTCATCTTGGTAAGCATTAACTTTATTAGTTCGCTTAAATCAAGATCATCGTCAATAAATAAAACTCTAGATTTCACCGTTTATCTCCAGTAACCGCATCGAGAGTGAATAAAGCTAAAGATGTCCAGAAAAGTTTTTCCTAAATAACATCCGTATTGCATATTGCGTATTGGCCTCTTCTTTACGCAATACGCAATACGTAATACGTAAATCGTTGGGCAAAAACTTTTCTGGAGTGCTATATCTCCATTTGCAGTGTACCAAATTTTTCATGGTTTGCATAGTATTGATACTCATAACAACTAAAATTGTTACACTGTTTCAGGCCGCTTTTTAAGTTAATCTCCGATCTAGTTAAAAACTCTTTCCAGAATATGCGCCGGCTAATTTTACCTTAAACTCTAACTTTTTTCTAATTAAGCTTATACTGCTTTTTCATAAATTATTGATAAACTCCATAGTATGTTAGCTACCCTCATCAGTACTGGTTTCCTATTTCTCAAATGTTAGATAAATTCAATCTACCCTTTAAATTAAAGATTATGAGGTACACGTGACAAAGCAGAACATCCTCATTGTTGAATCGGATGAAAAATCGTTGCAAACTATTGCCAACAGAATATTGTTGGCGGAGGGGTTTAACCCGCTCCTGGCTAACGACCAGGAATCCGGAGTAAAAACTGCTCTATCTGAATCACCTGATCTTTTATTAGTACACCTTCCCCTTGATGCTGCATCGGCCTTGCTTGCTCGCATTGCAGATGCGCGTTATCCAATAGCTGCCATATTAATTGTTCAGCAAACTTCGGCCCAAATTGGGGTGGAGTTACTCCGCCTGGGCGTTAAAGATTATATTGCCTGGCCGTTTCACCGTGAAGAAGTGCTACAGGCTATAAACCGGGTTTTGAAGCAACAACCGGATGCTGCTTCAATTCAAAATAACATCAGAGAAAAACTTCACCTTGAGTTTGCCGATATGGCTTCCCATTTAATGCGTAACCCGTTAAGCGTTATTCAAACCTCAATTCGTTGTTTACAAACCCTGCGCCTTAATGACCAGGAGGAGCACGAATTATTGGAAAAAATGTGGCGACAAAGCCGGCGCCTTAATAATTTTACCAACGAACTGCTAAAAACATTGCGGCTGGAATCTGAAGGCACATCTGTTTGTACTGCCTCCGTTGCGTTACCTCCATTGGTTGAACGCGTTGTAGATTCTATCAAGAATGAAAAACCGGACCTTACCTTTTCTTTACCCCGTGACAACGGGGGTTTTCCTTTGGTTGCTGCCGATGCGGTTAAAACAGAAATGATTCTGCTTAATTTGCTCATTAGCGCCATTCGGCGATGTAATGCCGGATGCAATATCTCAATTTTTATAGAACCCAATATATCCGAATTAATTGTTTCCATAAAAGACAACGGCAAGCCAATTCCGGTAAAGCCGCTTACAAAAGTTTTTCAGTCATTTTATCCGGTTGGAGACACAGGCCTGAGTGTGCCATCCACGTATCAGTTGGGGCTTCATTCCACCAAACGGTTGGTGGAGATGCAAAATGGCCGGATTTGGGCTGAAAAGAATGTAGAGCAGGGATCGCAATTTAGTTTTTCCCTGCCCATCTGGAAGGAAATATCATGACCAAAATTCTGCTTATTGATGATGGTACAATCCACCTTCATACCCTGATAAACCCGCTGGAAAATGACGGGCACCAGGTGTTTCTGGCAAAAGACGGCCCCATGGCCATAAAAGTGGCCTGGCGTGAGATGCCGGAGCTAATCCTGCTCAACCTTTTTTTGCCCACAATGGATGGATTTGAAATTTGCCGCCGATTGCGGGAGCTAGGGGTATCTTTTATTTTGGTTAGCGGCCCGTACCACGATGAAAACAGTGTCATCAAAGCTCTGGAAATGGGAGCCGATGATTATTTACGGTATCCCCTTGAAACTCCCATACTGCTGGCAAAAATTCGCACCGTTATGCGGCGCAACAACCGGCACGCTCCTCCCAGAGCCTCTACCTATAGCGATGGGCATCTCCTGATAGACCTTGACTCGAGAAAGGTACAGGTAGGCAGTGACCTGGTGAAGCTTACGCCCACAGAATTCCGGTTACTCTCCATTTTGCTTAATAAGATGGGAAGGGTTGTTACGCACGAAGACTTGATTAAGGAAATTTGGGGAACGGAAAAAGACACCAGTTTGGGATCATTAAAACTTTATATTCATTATCTGCGGCAAAAAATAGAAGAGTCTCCCAAAAAACCGTACTACCTTTTGGCCGAATGGGGTGTAGGTTACCGGTTTAGAGAGATGCAGCAGGAAGCAGTGGCCCAGTTTTCATAGAATAAAGCGAACGAACAGCAGGCGTAGCAATGACCATTCGTTTGCTGTTGTCGGTGTCACCATGTAACCAACTTTG
>CAYWSS010000402.1:4230-5797 GCA_964460505.1 uncultured Caldilineaceae bacterium
GATCCGTAGTGGCGTACCCTTGTGTTTGCCACGTAGAACAGGCACAAGGCACTGCCACTACCCAAAAACATTATCTGAATATCTACAGCAGCCAAAACACCTTGCATCGCCTAGCTTTTTCCAAACAACCGTTCCATCAAAGACAATTTGGCACGAACCCTCTTCGCTCGTTCTGCCGGGTTGTCCAGGCTGATAATTACCTCTTCAAAGCCAACTTCAGCGGTTTTCAGTTGCTCCTTAAGTAACTTTCCCAAATTATCTTGAATTTGATATTGAAATGAAACGTCGTTAAAAAAATCCTGAACGTTTGGGACCCCTCCCTCTTGAGTTCGTACCAATACCGTGACCTGTAGAGCGGTGAATTCGGGCTGATTCATAAGATTCCTTCCAAGAAATGTGCCGGATTATTTGGCGTGGGAAATAAGGCGACCACCCCACACCATATCAAGTATGCCCCGTAAAGCAGATATTGCAAAACCGGCTAATGCAGTCGTCAGATTTACCTGATGTTGCCCTTGAGGGAATGTCTATTTCCTATGAACCTGCCGTTTTTGTTGCAGGGCATGGCCTATGGCATATCGCACCACAAAAAAACTCCTCGATTTTCTTTCAAAAATCCGACCGTTTTTACCAGTTAATTACTCTAAATAAGAGAAAGAAAGTTTTTTGGTACAATACCTGTTTTTGAAAGAAAGGAACAAAGAATGAAAGCGGTAAAAGTTCAATATACGGTTAAGGAAGAGTACGTAGAAACCAACAAGCGTAACATCCGGAAAGTGATGGCGGAACTGCGCAAACTCAACGATCCTGGTATAAAATACAGCGCGTTTGTGCTTGATGATGGGAAGAGTTTTGTTCATTTTGTGATGCAAACCGATGGGGGAGCCACCGCCATTGGAGACCTGGACTCCTTTAAGAGCTTCCGCCAGCAGTTGCAAGAAAGCCAGCCTGAAGTTCCGCCAAAAGCAGAAAATTTGAGCCTGGCGGGATCGTCTTTTGATATATTCTAATTGGCAAAATTCTTCAACCTGTTCGATTAACAATTTGCAAGTTGGTTGAGCCAAAATCAGCACGAGTTTTGCGCTAATGTTGGGTTTTGCTCAGCGCAGTATCGTCAGACCTGCTGGTGAAACTGTAAGGGGCAAGAGTTTTAACGCCAGGACGCAATGGAACAAAGATGCAAGGTTTTTCTATTTTCTCTGCGTCCTGGCGGCTTGCGTTGATTCCAAAATGTTCGAAATGTTATTGACCACCACAAACTTGGCGGCAAGACCCAACACATGAGGCGGAGACAGCCCACGTTCGTCCGCTCAATCTAACCTACCTTGACAATGTTAAATTATCACAAAACCGTGTAAAATATCTTGTTTTTGGCGGCTGATTTGAGATGCCCAGGGGAATACAGCTTGGTATTTGTACAGGTTCAGTAAACCCGGTGCTGTGGCCGGTCTCTGACCGAGCCACCTAAGCGGGCACGGTCAGGAGACCGGCCCGAGCGCGATTCTGACGGGTTCACAGAACTTGTACTGGTATTTTGCATCATAGCAAGGCCAAATAAAATTTGCAG
>CAYWSS010000403.1:0-5782 GCA_964460505.1 uncultured Caldilineaceae bacterium
TAGGTGGCTCGGTCGGAGACCGGCCACAGCACCGGGTTTACTGAACCTGTACAATGGTGCAGTCACTTGCGCCTGCATGCCAAGTACAGGTGCGGTGCTAATTCTTAAAAAAATTCGTAAAAATTTGCCTGTTCGCAAAATCCGCAATTAATTTTTCGGCATCGTTTCATTCAGCCAAAAATGGCGTAAAAGATCGGTTTACACTTTTGGCTATCCAAAATTCTCATATTCTGCAAATTCTACTCTTTCGTCGGGACAATTCAGAGCAGAATTATTGGAATGATAGAATTTGAACTCACTCTTTACGAATATCGGTTACGGTCACAAATCCAGTGAACCTAAATTAAAAATCTCTTTGACAATGGTGTAGAAGATAAAGGTCTCTGTGTTTTGTACCCCCGGCATGCTTTGCAGGGTGGCGGTAAAATCAAGCAGCCGGGCGTTATTTTTTACGCTTACTTCTACCATCAGGTCAAACCTGCCGGCACAGATAACCAGGTAAGTGACCTCATCATATTTGGCAATTTTTTGGGCTATGGCCCGATGATTACCCTTGGCCAGCTTGACGCCCACATTGGCCATCACCTGTTTTTGGGCTTTAAGCGGGTTCAGCACCCCTACAATGTGTAGAATGTTTTGTTCTACCAGCCGTTTGGTTCTGTCGCGTACGGTGCTGGCGGGAACGCCGATCTCGTCGCCAATCTTTGTAAATGACTCTCGACCATTTTTTTGGAGGTATGTAATGATCTTGCGATCAACATCATCCAACTCCTCAATTATAGCAGGATGGTGTCGCGTACCAGATTTCATGGATAATTTCCAAATTCGTAATTTATTGTCTGGGCGATATGATAACTTACATTACGCTATTTTGGCGAATTTGTCAACTATATTCCGCTAAAAAATGTTGACTTTGATAAAAAACCCGTGTATACTGCGAAATATATTTAATTTTGCCGACAGTCTTTTATGCAAATTGACAGCGCTTTGGATGGTTTTACGTTTTAGATTGTGCCGACACTTTCAGCCGCACTATCCAAAGAATCCCACAAGTGTTGCGTATTTTGTATTGCGTAGGGGCTATTTTACAAAACACTTGCGCCGGACCCCTTGCGGGTCAGTGCGGGTGTACGCAATACGTAATACGTAACACTATTTTTTTCCCTCGTTCCAATCGATGTCAATACTGCTCAGGCCTGTTAGCTGTAATAAACTGATAAAGGAGCCAATGATGTTAAGCCGAGAAAAATCACAACCCATTTTTGACCGGGCAATGAAAGTGTTGTCAAAAGGGGTGAGTTCAAATTTTAGATTCTGTGGGGCCGATGAAACGCCGGTAATGGCCCGAGGTAAGGGGGCCAGGGTGTGGGATGCCGACGGCAACGAGTTTGTGGATTACCGGTTGGGATGGGGGCCTATAATTTTGGGCCACGCAGACGACAGGGTCGATGAAGCCGTTAAAGCCGCCGTAGGCAACGGCATCACCTTTGCCGCCACCACCGAACTGGAAGTAACCGCAGCCGAGAAAATTGTAGCCATGGTGCCCGGTATGGAAATGTTACGTTTTACCAACACCGGCACTGAAGCCACCATGCACGCCCTTCGTGTAGCCAGGGGCTATACCGGGCGGGAAAAATTTATCAAATTTGAAGGCCAGTATCACGGGATGTACGATTACGTTCTGTACAGCACGGCCGGTTCGCCCATCAGCGCGATGGGCTCCCGCCGAAGCCCCGTTCCGGTGCAAAACGGATCCGGTATCCCGCATAAAATCCGTGATTACGTAATCATGTTGCCATTTAATGACTTTGAAGCCGTGGAAAGGGCTGTAAAAGATAACTATGGTGATATTGCAGCCATGATGATTGAACCGGGTTTGGGTAACATTGCCGGGCTGGAGGCGCAGCCCGGATATTTTGAACACCTGCGCAACCTGTGCGACGAGTACGGCATTGTGATGATTTTTGATGAAGTGAAAACCGGTTTCCGGCTGGCCAACGGCGGTGCCCGAGAGGCGTATGGCGTTATTCCCGATATTTCAACCTACGCCAAATGTTTGGGCAACGGTTATCCGGTGGCGGCTTTTGGCGGCAAGCGCGAGATCATGGATGTTGTTGGCTATGGCAGCGTAGCTCATGGCGGCACGTTTGGGGCCAACGGCGTCAGTATGGCCGCGGCCAATGCTGTTCTGGATATTCTGGCCGAAAGCCCGGTGCTGGAAAATCTGGCCAAACGGGGGCAGCGATTGAAGAGCGGCTTTGGCGAAATTCTCAGCGACGCCGATATTCCGCATCAACTAACCGGCCACCCCAACATGCAGGGATTCCTTATCACCGAAACTCCCATTAAAGAAGTGCGTGATATGGTACACCACGACGATGATTTGTATTCCGAAATTCTGGGTAATCTGTTTGATATGGGGGTGTGGCCCGAAGATGACGCCCGCGAACCGTGGTTCCTGTGTGAAGCGCACACCGATGCCATCATTGACGAGACTCTGAACAAGTTTGAGGATGCAGTAAAAGCTGCCGTAAAATAGCATGGGTGCCGGAGTTGAGAAAATGAAAACCACACCTTTTTGGGCCGACCAATTTCCCCGACCCGACGACTTACCTACGGCAGAGGCATTGCCTGCGCAGGTGGATGTAGCCATTGTGGGCAGCGGGTACACGGGCTTAAATGCCGCCCGGATTTTGGCCAGGGCCGGCGCAACCGTAGCCGTGCTGGAGCATCACACCATTGGTTGGGGCGCCAGCTCCAGAAACGGGGGGCTGGCTACCCCGGGTCTCAAACAATCTATCAAGACCATTTTTAAGAACTACGGCCCGGAAAAAGGACGGCTGTTTTGGCAGGCCGCCCTGGATGCCATCGACCTGATTGACGAAATTGTCACGGAAGAAGGCCTGGCCTGTGATTGGTCCAGAAACGGACACGTGGCTCTGGCCTATAAACCATCTCATTTTGAAAATCAAAAACAATATGCCGGGTGGCTTAAGGAGAAGCTTGATTACCGGGTAGAATTGGTTTCTCCAACTGACCTTCACCAAGAGATTGGGGCCACATCATTTTTTGGGGGGATAGCCGATGATTACAGCGGTGGATTAAATCCGGCAAAATATGTGTTTGGACTGGCCCGGGCCGTTGCAAAACATGGCGGAATCCTGTGTGAAGAAACCAACGTGACGCGCATTGAAAAGCAATCAAACGGTTTTGTGATTTACACGGATAGCGGGGTTCTAAAGGCCAAAGAGGTGTTGGTGGCCAGCAACGGTTATACCGACCGGATGGTGCCCGGCCTGAAACCAAAAATTTTTCCCGTTGGCAGTTACATCATTGTCACCGAACCTCTCTCTCCCGATTTGCAGCAAAAACTCAGCCCAAAGGGGCGAGTGTTTTACGACTCTAAATGGTTTCTAAACTATTTTCGGCTCACATCCGATGGCCGGATGCTATGGGGCGGGCGTAACGACTTGAGTACCGATCTGGACTTGACAGAGAGCGCTCATCGGCTGCAAGCTCAAATGGTCAAGACATTTCCGGAATTGCAGGGGGTGCCCGTTACCCACTCCTGGACGGGGAAACTGGGCATCACTTTTGATTTGATGCCGCACATTGGCCGGGTAGATGGCATTCATTACGCGTTTGGTTACGGCGGGCATGGCCTGTCGATTGCCACGTATTTGGGAACAGAAGTCGGGCTGCTTCTGTCCGGCCAGAAAAGCAGCAGCCCCTTTGCCGAAATTCCGCATCAAACAATGTTTTTCTACCGCAACAAACCGTGGTTTTTACCCGTTGCCGCCCAATATTATAGATTTTTAGATTGGATTTCATAACGGGAGTAAGAAGTACGAGGAGCAGGGAGTAAGGAGTTACCTACTCCCTGCTTCCCGGTTTGAGCGTATAGGCGCAAAATTAAAAAAGGAGTGTGTCATGTCACAGGCTGTTAAACTACTGGCCCCGGTTTGGACTCATCTTACCGAGATTAAGCCGGTTCGGGCTGAGGGAACCTGTTTTTATGATGCTGATGGCCGGCGCTATCTCGATTTTACCTGCGGCATCGGCGTAACCAATACCGGGCACTGCCACCCCCGTGTGGTTGAAGCGATTCAGCAACAGGCAGGCCAGATGATTTTTGGCCAAATCAACATTGTTATTCCGCCACCCACTATTGAATTGGCAGAGAAGTTGAACGAAATTACCCCCCCCTCAATTGACCGCTTTTTCTTTTCTAACAGCGGGGCCGAAGCGGTTGAAGCGTCGGTAAAATTAGCCAGACACGCCACGGGCCGCCGCAATATTATTGTTATGCAGGGAAGCTTTCATGGCCGAACCCACCAGACCATGGCCATGACCACCTCAAAATATGTCTACCGGCATAACTACCAACCCCTGCCGGGAGCTATTTTTGTAGCGCCCTACCCGTACAGTTATTATTATGGCTGGGATGAGGAGCAGACCACAGAGTTCTGCCTGCAACAGTTGGACCTGCTATTGCACAGCCAATCTGCTCCAGACGAAACAGCCGCCATCATTATTGAGCCGGTAATAGGCGAAGGGGGATATGTTCCGGCCCCCAACGGCTACCTGCAAGCCTTAAGGCAACTGTGCAACGAGCACGGGATTTTGCTTATTTTGGATGAGGTGCAAAGCGGCTTTGGCCGCACCGGAAAACTTTTTGCCTTCGAACATTCGGGCATCATCCCCGACATTATTGTTATGGCCAAAGGATTAGGCAGTGGTTTACCCATTTCCGGTATCGCCTCGCGGGCCGGCCTGATGGAAAAATGGACACCGGGAACCCACGGGGGTACCTACGGTGGGGGCAGTGCCATTGCCGCGGCGGCTGCCTGCGCTACAATAGACGTTCTGCTTGAGGATAACTTGATTGAAAATGCCGCCGGAATGGGCGATTATCTGATGTCTCGTTTGCGTGGGTTGCAGCAAAAATATCCCATTATTGGTGATGTGCGCGGCCGGGGGTTAATGGTTGGGGTTGAATTTGCCGATACTGCCGGTAACCCCGCTACAGCCACAGCCAGTGCTGTAATCAAGGCCTGTCTGCAGCAGAACTTGCTTTTGCTCAACTGCGGCAGCTACCAAAACGTTATCCGCTGGATTCCTCCGTTGATTGTGAATGAAACCCAGATCGATGAAGCCGTGAACATCTTTGAGATGGCCCTAATGTCTCTACGGGAGTTCCAGATTTAAAACCCTGTCAAAAATATCGGCAGCAAGGTGGCAAAGTAATCAATCGTTGCCTCTTATGCCCGGCACATTTGTTACAGGAACTGGAATTGGCCGACTCATAACTTTTACCGGCATGCCCCAACCTGCCATCAAACGCGCCTCCTTGTCAAGTGGGCGTGTTTTTTGTTGCCGGGCCTACAGCGCCCCCATTACCTCCGCCCAATTGTGGGGACTCACGGTTTTTATTTTTAGCTTATTGCCGGCCAGATTTAACGCAGAGGGGGGGGCGGTGCCATCAGGGGTGATGAAAATGGCCAGGGCGTAAATTCCCCGGTTGGCCAGGGCGGCCAGCTCTCTGGCCGTGGCTTCTGCCGGATTGCTGACGATGACCACCGCAAATGGCGTTGGCGACAAGTTGCGCAGCACATCCGCCAGGGATTCTTTGCCGTCGTTTTGCGCGCGGGCCAGGTAATGGAGCACGCCCCACCAACTCAGGGCAATGGTTGGGGGCTGCCACTGTTGGCTGCGGCCCGCCACTCGCAACGGAATATCCCGGTGCGTGGCGTAGTAGCCCAAAGTGGCGGCCACCCGAATG
>CAYWSS010000404.1:0-5775 GCA_964460505.1 uncultured Caldilineaceae bacterium
CATAGCAAGGCCAAATAAAATTTGCAGAACATATGTCTAATGTAACATTGTCAAGGTAGTTACTAAAATTTATTCATTGTTAATTGTCAGCTACTTGCTTTCTCCGTTTAGCAGGGCAAATTCCATACTGTCAATCAATGCATGCCAGCTTGCTTCGATGATGTTTGCATGAGCGCCGACGGTCGTCCAGCTTTTGCCCAATTTTGTATCATCGTAAAAATCTATCATTACCCGGGTGGTGGCGGCGGTGCCACGATCGCTGTCCAGAATGCGAACTTTGTAGTCGCTCAGGTGAATGCTCTGTAGCTGCGGAAAATCTTCGTATAGCGCTTTGCGCAGGGCGAAATTCAGGGCGTTTACCGGCCCGTTTCCTTCGGCTACCATGTGGCGAATTCTGTCGCCCACCTGCACCTTTACCGTGGCTTCAGTGAAGAGACCGCGCCCCTGTCGATTTTCTGTGACCACCATAAAATCGATAACTGTGAAGGGGGGTTCGTACCCGGTGCCGGCTCGTCGCAAAAGCATGTCCACAGATGCTTCCGCCCCTTCAAACGTGTACCCCTTATTTTCCAACTCTTTTATCTGTTGCAGCACTTTCCTGGCGTCATCCCGATTGGTGTCCAGGCCAAATTCGGCGGCTTTGCTGACAATATTGCCGCGCCCGGACAACTCTGAAACGAGCGTGCGTTTTTCGTTGCCCACCAGAACAGGGTCCATGTGCTGGTAGCTTTCTTCTACCTTCATAATGGCCGCCACATGGATGCCCCCCTTGTGGGCAAAGGCGCTGTTGCCTACAAACGCCTGACGATCATTTGGCGTCATATTGGCCAGTTCATCCACATACCGGGAGAGTTTGGTTAAGTTTTCCAGTTGGTCATCGGTAACGCAATCGTAGCCCATTTTCAATTGCAGGTCGGGGATGACGCTCATTAAATTGGCGTTGCCAACCCGTTCGCCGTAGCCATTTACCGTGCCTTGCACATGCACTGCCCCCCCTCGAACACCGGCCAGACTGTTGGCCACGCCCAATTCACAATCGTTGTGGGCGTGGATGCCCACCTGGACGCCCTCGAATTTTTCAGAAACCCGTTTGGCAATTTCTTCAACTTCCCACGGGGTGGCGCCGCCGTTGGTATCGCACAGCACGACGCAATCAGCGCCGCCCTGCACCGCAGCGGTCAGGGTTAACATGGCGTAATTGGGGCTGGCTTTGTACCCGTCAAAGAAATGTTCGGCATCGTATATTACTTCTTTACCACGCTCTTTAAAGTAGGTTACGCTTTCAATAATCATATCCAGGTTTTCTTCCTGGTGCGTTTCCAGTATGTGGGTTACGTGCAGATCCCAGCTTTTGCCAACCAGGGTTACGGCCGGCGTGTTGGCTTCTACCAGCGCCTGAATATTGGCATCTTTGTCGCAGGTGGTGCCTTTGTATCGCGTGCTGCCAAAGGCGGCGATTTTTGCGTTTTTGAGATCAAGCTCATTTTGCCGGGCAAAAAACTCGGCATCTTTTGGGTTAGAGCCAGGCCAGCCGCCTTCGATGTAACTGACGCCAAATTCATCCAGTTTTTGAGCAATTTTTAACTTGTCGTTGCAGGACAACGAGACGCCCTCGCCCTGCGTGCCGTCGCGGAGGGTTGTGTCGTAAAGAAATACTTTGTTAGTCATTGGGAATTCTCCAAAATATTATTTTTTGTTTGATACAGGATGTTTACAGTTTGCTTAAATTACGTTGAACAGCTCTTCTACTGCATCAATTCCCAATGCGCCGGGCGATGGCCGCTGCGCCGGCCGTCGCCCGATAGACACCTTTGTTATCCATACATTCTGTAGGCATAATATAAACGTTTACCTTTCAAAAAAATGAAGGGGCCAGGCAGCACAAAATCAGCTCCCTGGCCCCAGTGTTACGCAATCTAATACGGTAACGGTTTTCCAGAGAGTTTTAGGCGATGGTAATTTCTTCTGCCAGGTAAACATCCTGAATGTGGTTAAGCAGTTTGGCGCCCTCTTCCATGGGGCGCTGGAAGGCTTTTCGCCCGGAAATAAGCCCCATTCCGCCCCCGCGTTTATTAACAACGGCGGTGTAAACGGCATCGGCAAAGTCGTTGTCGCCGGACGCGCCGCCGGAGTTGATCAGCCCAATCCGGCCCATGTAGCCGTTGGCAATTTGCCAGCGAACCAAATCAATGGGGTGGCCGGAGCAGAGTTCTCCGTACATTTTGGGGTTAGATTTTCCAAAGCCAATGGCCGGAAAACCGCCGTTTTTGGTGGGCAGCTTTTGTTTTATAATGTCTGCCTGAAGGGTAACGCCAAGGTGGTTGGCCTGGCCGGTTGTATCGGCGGCGTCGTGGTAATCCACGCCATCTTTTTTGAAGGCCGAATTGCGGAGGTAGCACCACAGAACCGTGGCCATACCCAGCTCGTGGGCGTAGGCAAAAGCTTCGCTGACTTCCACAATCTGGCGGCTGGATTCCGGGGAACCGAAATAAATGGTGGCCCCCACCGCTACAGCGCCCAGATCCCAGGCTTGTTTTATGCCGGCAAACATAACCTGATCAAACTTGGCCGGATAGGTTAGCAATTCGTTGTGGTTAATTTTTACCATAAACGGAATTTTGTGGGCATACTTGCGGCTGACCGCACCGAGTACGCCCAGGGTGGAAGCTACGGCGTTGCAGCCGCCTTCCATGGCCAGCCTGACAATATTTTCCGGGTCAAAGTAGGCGGGGTTGGGTGAAAATGACGCGCCGCCGGTATGCTCAATGCCCTGGTCCACCGGAAGAATGGAGAGGTAGCCGGTGCCGGCCAATCGACCGTTGTTGTACATGGTTTGCAAACTGCGCAACACCTGCGGGCTGCGGTCAGTTTGCGAAAATACCCGGTCGATAAAGTCGGGGCCGGGGGCGTAAATTGAGTCTTTTGGAATACCTTCACATTTAAAATTAAGCAGACCATCTGCTTTATCACCAAGAAGATTGAATATTTGTTGGTTTGACATGAAACAATCCTTTCATTGTGATTGGTTACGGGGGAACTCCCCACCAACTATAATAAATCGTTTCTTTTATTTATTAAAGTGGCAGATGTCACATAATGTGTAGACAGATGTCACTTTTTTTCCGTAGTTTGTATCATCTCAAAAAGTAGGGGTGAAGCTCGGTCTGGTTTCCTGACCCCCGGTGGTGGCTCGGCCGGAGAGCGGCCACTGCATCCTCCAAAAAATTGAGAAAGTACCGTATTTTCTTATAAATTGCCGGGTTCCAGGGTGTTGACCCGATCCGCATTTTCAGTTTCGTAGGTTTCTACTGCGTCCGCGTGTCCCAACAGGTATCCCAGTTGATCCACGCCATTCAAAATGCAGGTTTTGCTGAAGTTATCAATAGGGAAACTGACTTTGCGGCCATCCGGCAGTTGCACGGTTTGATTATCCAGGTTAACCAAAATTTCAGTGTCCGGTTCTTCTTCGATGAGGCTCATAAGCTGGTAGTGAGTCTCTTTGTCTACGGTGATGGGCACCAGCCCCAACTTCAGGGAGTTGTTGCGGAAGATGTCGGCAAAGCTGGTTGAAATAACGGCTCTAAAGCCGTAGCCCATAATGGCCCACGGCGCGTGTTCGCGGCTGGAACCGCAGCCAAAGTTGTCGCCGGCCACCAGAACTTTTGCTTTTTTGGCCTGGCCGGTATTCAAAATAAAATCTTCTTTGGGGTTGCCGCCGGTATCGTAGCGCCAGTCGGAAAAGAGGTTGTCGCCCAACCCGTTTTTGTCGGTTACTTTCAGGAAGCGGGCCGGAATTATCTGGTCGGTGTCGATATTTTCGGTGGGGATGGAAACCATCGATGCGGTTAGCGTTGTAAATTTTTCCATGTTCTATCTATCCTTGTTGTGCGTGGCTGCGCTAGCTAGTTTAGCAGGGTTCGTACGTCGGTCACTTTGCCGGTAATGGCGGTGGCGGCCGCCGTGAGCGGGCTGGCCAGAAGCGTTCGGCCCCCTTTGCCCTGCCGGCCTTCAAAGTTGCGGTTGCTGGTGCTGACTGCATATTGCCCCGGTGCTAACTGGTCGCCATTCATGGCAATACACATCGAGCAGCCTGCCTCACGCCATTCTGCGCCGGCTTCTTTAAATATTTTGTCCAGCCCTTCTGCTTCGGCCTGCTGTTTTACCTGCCGGCTGCCGGGGACAACCATCATGCGCAGGTCGCCGGCCACTTTTCGGCCTTTGAGCAGGTTGGCCGCCAGCCGCAGGTCGCTGATACGGGAGTTAGTGCAGCTTCCCAAAAAGACAACATCCACTTGGTGCCCCAGCAGTTGCCGGCCCGGCTCAAGATCCATGTAGTTGAGCGCTTTGATGAGCGTCTGCCGTTCGCTGACGTTTTTTATGGTGGCCGGGTCCGGGATGGCTTCTGAAATTTGCATGCCCATACCGGGGTTGGTGCCAAAAGTAATCATCGGCTCCAGACTGTTGGCGTCAATAACAATTTCCTGGTCAAAGGTTGCGTTTTTGTCGGTGGGCAGGGTGCGCCATTGTTCAACAGCGGCATCCCAGGCCGCGCCGGCCGGCGCGTGCGGACGCCCGGCAATATATTCAAACGTCGTATCGTCGGGAGCAATCATTCCGGCTCTGGCTCCTCCCTCGATGGACATGTTGCAAACGGTCATCCGCGCTTCCATTGACAGGCTGCGGATAGCGCTGCCCATATATTCAAATACGTAGCCGGTGCCGCCCCCAATGCCAATGCGAGAGATTAAATTGAGGATAATATCTTTAGACGACACGCCCTGCCCCAAGGTGCCTTCTACTTTTATGGCGCAGGTTTTGGGTTTGGTTTGCAGCAGGGTTTGCGTGGCCAGCACGTGTTCAATTTCGCTGGTGCCAATGCCAAAGGCCAGGGCGCCAAATGCGCCGTGGGTGCTGGTGTGACTGTCGCCGCAGACAATGGTCATGCCGGGTTGGGTCAGACCCAAATCCGGCCCAATGACATGCACAATGCCCCGGTTTGGGCTGTGCATCCCGTGCAGCGGAATGTTAAATTCCCGGCAATTTTTCTCCAGATGGCTGATCTGTTTAATGACCATTACGTCTTCAATGGGAATTTCGGGGGGCGTGGTGGGAATGCCGTGATCCATGGTGGCCACGGTTTTATCCGGGCGGTGTACTGTTAGCCCTTTTTCTCGCAGGCCGGTAAAGGCCTGGGGAGAGGTCACTTCGTGGATCAGGTGCAGGTCGATGTACAGCACCGAGGGGTTGCCCGGTTCTGCTACGACAACATGTTGGTTCCAGATTTTTTCAAATAGGGTTTGGGGAATTCCATGGGTTGGCATTGGCTGTAACTACCTCTACTTCGTTCTGTTTTTTCAGTAAATTTAGCAACAAGGGCAAGGCCCAAAAAGGGGTACCCCTTTGTTAGAGCTGCCTTGCCCCTGGCGTATCAGTTTAAGTTTTCAAGGTCAGTAGTTTAGCACAAGTTTTTTGATTGTGCCAATGAGAATCAGTAGATTCAAAATCTTTCGCTCCAAGCCCGGTTTGTACCCGCAGGGCATTGTAATAACCGGCGGACGGGGAGCACAAACCCCTTCAGCGTCTAAAGTTTTCGGCTCTACAGGATTTTGCAGGATCAAAGTAAAGAATTTGCCACGAATTGCACGAATTAACACAAAAAAAATAAAAAATTTGTAATGGTCCAGAATATGTTGCACAAAAACACTTTGCCGAATTGACGAAAGAAACCGGTTTCTTAGCGGGTATATTTGATTATTTCTCCAACCCGCTGTTATT
>CAYWSS010000405.1:0-5761 GCA_964460505.1 uncultured Caldilineaceae bacterium
TCCCAGGTGGTAGGCCGCTTTCTTTTTTTTATTCATCAAAAATCTCCCTTCTGGTTGTAATTTTACTTGCCGCCGCTTACGGCAACACCCCCCGGATTCATATTAACGTAGGTTGAACCGGGTAATCCGTAATCGTAAGGTTCACCAACCACTGCAAATGGTTGGGCATAACTGTGTTCCGGAGCCGGTGACGGAATTTGCCACTCCGGCGAGCGTGAATTCCAGGGGTTAGCGCCGGCCACCGCCCCTTTTCTGGCACTGATAATCAGGTTAACAACCATAAGCAATACTGAAAAGCCAATGACCGCCCCGGCAATAGTAATGAGAACATGGCCAAATTCAATGCCCAACGCCGGGTCGTAATCAACAATTCGGCGGCGCATACCATGCAGCCCTACCTGCATCTGTCCTAAACTTTGCACCCAGAAGGCCGGAGTCATAAGCCAGAAATGCAGTTTGCCCAGTTTCTCGTTGTACATTCGGCCGGTTGCTTTGGGGAACCAGTAATAAAGAGCCGCAAAGAAGGGGAAGACAAATCCCCCAAACATGGTGGCGTGGAAGTGCCCCACAATCCAGTAGGTGTCGTGCAGAAACAGGTCGGTAGATACGGTGGCGTTGGGTGGCCCGGTAAGCCCGCCAATCAGGAACACGGAAATGGCCCCTAACACAAAGAGCATAGGGGTGGGGAAGCTTAACTTTCCGCGCCACATAGTGCCGGCCCAACTAAAGAATTTTACACCGGTGGGGACGGCCACCAACAACGTGGCGTACATAAATGGGACCCGCAGGAAGCCTTCCATGCCGGCGGTAAACATATGGTGCGCCCAAACCAAAAACCCAACCAGCGCAATGGCCAGGCTGGACAGGGCAATCCATTTGTACCCAAACAGTGGTTTTCGGGAAAAGACCGGCAGCAGCTCGCTGATAATGCCCAGGCCCGGCAGAACAAAGACATAGACCGCCGGATGCGAGTAGAACCAGAACAGGTGCTGGAAGAGAATAACGTTACCCGGCGGCGCTCCAACTTCTATGGCGTGTTCGGTCAGGTTGGGGTCAAAGAAGCCAAAACCCAGCAGCCGTTGCACTACAACCATAAGAAATGAGAGGCCGATGAGCTGTGTGGCAGTTAAGCTGATAAGGCTGGTTGCCAGTGAAGACCAGCAGAAAATTGGCATCCGAAAAAGGCTCATGCCCGGGCTGCGCAGCCGGAAAATAGTGACAATCAGGTTTAGTGACCCGAGAATTGAAGATAACCCCACAAAGTATACCCCCAGGAAAAAGAGTTGCATGCCCAGAGGGGCGCGGGCGCTTAAGGGGGGGTAGCCTGTCCAGCCGGTGTCCCACCCGGCCACAAACATGCTGGCTACTACCAACAGCGCGCCGGGGACATTAATCCAGTAGGCAAAGGCGTTTAAGCGGGGAAATGCCATATCCGAGGCGCCAACCATTAGCGGCACCAGGTAGTTGCTCATGCCCCCAATGCCTACCAGCATGGCGGCAATCATTACAATGCCGTGCATCCCGATCATGGTGTTGAACAGGTGAGGGCCAAGAAACTGGATGCCGGCTTTAGCCAGCTCAACCCGAAAGGTAACGGCCAGCCCTCCGGCAACCAGCATCAGCAAAATTGCGGTAATTGAATATTGAACACCAATAATTTTGTGATTGTAGTCAACGGCAAAATAGCGGGTCCATTCTGGTTTGCCCGCCGGCGGGCCGTGATGCATGGGTGTTTCTCTGCCGCGCATCCACTTGAACCAGTCGCTCATAGCCCCAACGCCAATCATAAAACCAATGACGCTAACAATGGCCCCCAGTACCGTGGCCGATTCGGCATCCCAGGCCGGCAACCCCAGCAGTAACCTGATGATCATGGCCAGCACTATACCGAGGATGAGGCCAATAATTTGGCCGATTATGCCCCGAACCAGCCCTAAAGAAAGCAGTGTCATAAATTATCCTCCTTTATCTAAAAAGTGTCTTGCACTATTAGAGTTGTTCCCAAATAAAGTGACCGGTACTTTTATCGCCATTTTCAGCATCATCATGGCCGGGACAGACTCTCTATAGCAAATATTCAAGTGCCGGTCACTTGGTTTTTCTTAAAAGAAAACAACTCTATTATTCAAGGGTTTTAATATATTCAATCAGATCGTTGATTTCTTCGTCTGTCAGATTATCACCAAAGGTGGGCGGCATAACGTTGGTAAAGCCCTTTACCACCTGGTCTCCGGGGTTAACAATGGCATTGTGCAGGTATTCATCGTCTACGGTTACAGTAGATCCGTCTTCCAGCGCTCTTTCGCTGCCATAAATACCTTGCCAGGTAGGGCCAACGCCGGCAGACCCGTCAACCGAGTGACATGCCTTGCAGCCCTGTACTTTGGACAGCTCTTCACCGCGTACCGCCGGCGAAGCGCCTTGCGCTGCCACCAACTGCTCCTGCTGCCCGTTAAACCAATCGTTGTAATCTTCCTCCGACAGTACGTTTACATTGGCCAGCATATAGGCATGGTCCAGCCCGCACAACTCTGCGCAGCGCACTTTAAAGGTGCCTGTTTTTATGGGGGTGATACGCAGCTCTTTGATCATGCCCGGCACGGTATCTTGCTTTACCCTGAATTCGGGCACCCAAAATGAATGGATAACATCGAGAGATGTCATTTTGAACAGAACGGTGTGGCCTACAGGCAGGTACAGTTCTGTAGAGGTTATCCCGGCTTCAGGATAATCAAACCGCCACGACCACTGCGAGCCCGTAACTTCTACCACCATCTCACCCTCAACCGGAGCGGTGATATCGGCCAGTGTTACCGTGCCAAGATAGCCAAAATAAAGCACAATGATCAGGGGAACAATTGTCCAGACAATTTCCAGAGTCGAATTGCCGTGAAAATAATCCCCGTCGCCCGTTTCATCTGGTTTGCGCCTGAAAACCACAACACTGTAAACTACAAAGACCATAATCAGCGCAAACAAAAAGGCGATGATTTTCAGGTGCAGCCCAAAAAGCCAATCGATGGGTATCCCTTCTGCGCTGGCCTGGGGCGGTAACAGGTTGATATTGTCCAACGTTGTTACCAAAGCCACCGTAACAATAGCAATGAATATAATTACAGTAACGATATGTTTCATACCTTTCTGCCTCCTAATCAGTTACGATTGTTCACTTTGCGTAATCACAGAAACCAGGTCTTTGGTAGTATTTACGGTAACTTCTCGATTATCGTAAACATTAATCCGATTGGTTTCCAGGCTTACGGTGATAATCCGTAAATCGGGGTAAGTCTGGAGAAGGAATAATATTAACTGTGGCTTTGCGGTAGCAAGGTGATCATTAATAATAACCGCATCGGGCCGGGTTTGTTCAATTTCATTACCAATAGTTTTTTCGTTGGTTGAGGCGATGCCGATGGTGTCCAGATTTTCCTGAAGCACTAATTGAAGCTTAACGTTGTTATTAAAGAGAGAATCATCTTCAATAACCAAAACCCGATGTTTCTTTGCCACGTTACCCCATCTCCAAAATATACAAATAGACCATCAAAATAGCCTATTTATAGGATAGGGGCGAAGCCAAAAGATTACCATAGTTCTTTTGAAATTAGGCGACCTATAAAATGCCTGTTTTTTAAGAATGGGTACTAGTACTTTGAGGGGGAACGATGAAGGCAGAAGGATGAAGGCTGAATAATTGATTTAAATTCAGCCTTCTGCCTTTAAGAAATAAGCCCCCGGCGGCGGGCAAAGGCAACGGCTTCACGCCGGTTTTTGAGGTGCAGCTTGCTGAGGATATTACGGAGGTGGTTTTTTACGGTACTTTCAGACACTACCAACTGTTGGGCAATTTCTTTGTTGGCGGCTCCCGTTGCTACTTGTTTAAGAATTTCTGTTTCGCGGTTGGTAAGGGTAACATCCGGTGCATCGGGAACAAGCGGGGCTGCATCTAATCTGTTTCTCATTCGGGCAAATTCTGATAATAATTGAGCGGCAATTTTCCGGGATATTGCCGCTTCGTCCCGATCCAGGCCGCGCAGCATCTCCAGCAATTCGGAGGTGCGCATATTTTTTAGCAGGTACCCTTTTCCACCGGTTTTAATGGCTTCAAAAAGGCGCTTATCATCTTCGTGAGCGGTTAAAAAGACAATGTTGATTTCTGGCTGCGCGGCCAAAATTTTGCGGGTGGCCTCAATGCCGTTACCGTCCGGCAGGCTAATATCCATCAGGATGGTGTCTGGTTTTAAATCTTTTGCTTTAAGAATGGCTTCTTTTACCGAGGTGGCTTCGCCCAACACGGTCATATCCGGTTGAACATCCAGCAGCGAACACAGCCCCTCTCTAAAAAGCACATGGTCGTCAACAAGTAGGATTTTCATTGGGGGCACCCGGCCGGATGTTCGCAGTTAAAATTTTGGCACTGGTGCAATAGAGACTTGCTGATAACGGCATTGGGAAACCGGGCGGTTAGTTGCGTTCCCTTATTGGGTGTAGACTCAATGGCCAGATTACCGCCTGTTTCTTCGGCTCTTTCACGCATAATTGCCAACCCGTAGTGGCCCAAAGTGGCCGGCAGTTTGTTCATTTCAAACCCTTTTCCATTATCTGTAATAGTTAAACAAGCATCTGCCCGATTGCAGGTAACCGCCACAGTAACCTTGTCTGCATGGGCATGTTTGCTGATATTGGCCAGCGCTTCCTGAGTAATTTCGGCCATTGTGCGTTTAATGAGCGGGCAAACAGTCGTATTGTTATTACAATCAATTGTAATGTTAAGCCCGGTGTTACCGGACACAACCTGGGCTTGTTGTCGCAGCGTAAACACCAGGTCGGGCATAACGTTGGGGGCGCTGCGCAGCGTGTCCAACGTGCCGCGCACCTGTTTGTAGGCATCGTTGGCTATGCGGCGCATCTTTTCCAGATCGGTTTGAATTAATTCAATGTCGATTAGCGTGGTATCAGCGGGGGTGGCTAAATGATCCAGCTTAAAATGCAGATACCCCAGATTTTGAGCCAGCTTATCGTGCAGGTCACGGGCAATACGTTGTCGCTCGGCCTGGGTGGCTTCGGCCTGAATCTGTTGAACAGGCAAATCAATGGCCAGGGCACTGGCCAACATCGTGAGCAGGCCCCAAATAATAACCGGGCCAACAATGCCGTATAAGGCTATTGCAAAAACAAAATGCAATTCCAGCGTGTAGCGCGTAATTGGCCAGTGGGCCACGGTTTCTACAATAAAAACTGTAGAAAAACCGATAACCAGCACCAGCCAACGCCGCTCAAGTAAAATTCGACCGGCGGTTAATATTAAAGGGTGATGTCGTTTGTAAATTTGGTGCATCTCCCATTATTCCTTTTTAATTTTTCTGGCCCGACGATTTGGAAATGATAGATCCATTTTGCCTGATATTTACAGCGATGCTGAAGGCAATATGCCAACCAGTCCCATTATAGCATAACTGCCCGCAACTGCTGATTCTTGTAGTTGTATATGAAAAACAGACACGGTCCGGCCATCGTTTCATTGACGAGTGACCCTTGATTTGTTAAGATTATTAACACCTGTGTGTCCGGAATAGCCAATGCAAAATGAAACAACGTATCTGTTTTTTAACCTGTTGATTTGTGGAATTTTAACGAGCGAGTTCTATCTGAAAGTGGGTCGTTCTCAGCGAACCGGGTTGGCCGGCGGACTGATTTTTATTGGGCTTGTATTGTTACCGCGTTTTTAGCAAAGCATATCGGTTATTCGGCACACCACAGC
>CAYWSS010000406.1:0-5746 GCA_964460505.1 uncultured Caldilineaceae bacterium
GGTTTTTCTTCCTGAATTGAGTCTCAGGGGGGCATTTTGTTTACAATTTACCATTTACAATTTTATTCAGCCTGTGAGTAAAATCCGTCCCGATTGCCCTCAAGTTACCCTGATTATAAACTTGATGCGTATGCCGTTCACCCCCCCTCGTTCCAACGCAGGAGCATTAGAACGCTTATGCTCAATACGGCGCATCAGGTATACACCCAAAGCGCAATGCAGGAGCGTGGTAACAAGGTAAATGACAATCAATTTGCCGGGTTGGATACTTATTTTACATCAGTTGCATTATTATGTAGATGTCCAGAAAAGTTTTTTCGCAGTACCGCAAAAGCCATCAGGTAAATAAAAGTGACCGGCACTTTTAGGGCCACTTAAGGAGAAACAGTGACCTGACCCAGTATGGCCGCCACGCCGTCAGATGTTTGGTGGCCGGCAACGCCTTCGCTGGGGTAGGGCGGTTTGGCGTTGTAAAGCACGGCCTCCAGTTGGTAGACGCCGGGGGGCGTCTCCGAAGGCAACGGGATCAGGTAAACATTGATGGCCTGATTGAGCGCCGGGTCATTGAGCGGCCAGGCTGAGGTGCGAAAGTGGCGGTCATTCAAAATGTCCCGGTCAATCTGGCCTGCTATCTGTCCGTCATTGCCACGGAGGCGCAGCGAGACTTTATAATCGGTATCGGTATTTTGCAGCAAGGTGAAGTGCAGCGTTGCCCACGCCGGGTTGCCGGGGATGGCCGTGTTGCCAAGCGCAATGCCGTCCAGCCGGACCACATTGCCAAAGATAGCGTTGGCGGGCGGAAGTTGAGAAGGCAGGCTAAATTCGACGTCCGGCGCAAGGTTGAACCATTCGACGCGATAGCCTTTAAAATCACGTTGCCCCGCCGGTTGGCCGGCCTTTTCCACCAGAAAGCGAATGATGCCGCGCGGGTCGGTATCGCTGCCCCACCAGGTAACCCAGAAGAGCCTGTCTCGCCCGGCTGCCTCTCGATTGAGCGTATCGGCGGCGGTGTGGGCATCTACAAACAGGTAAGCGGTGGGGGCGGGGATGTTCTCTCGCTTGGCATAGTAGTGAAACGGGTGGGGTACATCGACATACACAATATCGTTGGCGGTGGTTTCCGTTGCCAGCCAGCGAGCCACGCCGGCGGAGTCATCTTTAAAGAATGTTTCATTTGTGTAGTAGTGATAAAGGCCGACAATAAGGGTGCAGAGCGTGACGGCGAGCAGCACGTAGTACGAAATACGTAATACGTAATACGCAATACGTTCTGCGTATTTTTTCAGATAGCGAAGTTGAGCGAGACCGAATGCCGGCAGGAGGAAAAGTGCAGGGGTGACGAGCATCAGGTAGCGAGGCTCGAAGGAGGGCCGGCGCTGGAGAATTACAAAGTAGATGGCCAGGGGGATAGTGAACCAGGCGAGGAGGAAGAGGAAAGGATGAAGGGTGGATTCAGGGGTGGCGGTTTTTGGTTTATCGGGGGGTCTCCTGGATTTGGACAGGACAATGAAAACAAGTGTCCAGGTGATGAGCAGGACGCCGGCAAAGCTCCATCCGGCCCACTGAGCAGGTGTGGGGTTGATGGTCAGGCCGGCGGTGTAGGCTTGCCAGCTTCGGCTGATGAAATAGGGCAGCGTGGGGGGGATGAGGTTGGGGTTGGTGTAGCTGGTCACCTGCCGCAGGGCCAGCCTAAGTTGGGGCAGGAATAGCAGCAGGATGGCCGCTTGTGTGGGTATCCATATTTTTATTTTGCTGCGCCGGTAGATTTTGTGGGGGGGAGCAGAGGGGATTGGGGGGCGGGGGAGAATAGCCCAGATTAACCAAACAAGGTTCTGAAAGAGCAGCAGGAAAATGGTGAAATAGTGGGTGTAAAGGCAGGCCGCAGTGGAAAGGATGTAAAGGGCAATGGTTGCCCGGTGGCGGTGGGGTGTTGATTGAGAACCGGCAAAAACAATCTTCCACAGGGCCAGTGTGCTGACTACAGCCAGAAAAGTAATCATCGCATAGCTGCGGACTTCCTGGGCGTAGGCAACATACATCGGTGATAACGCGGCCATTAGCGCTGCTAACACAGGCAGGGGGGAAGTGTAATTTTTGCTTGTCGCGGTATCCTTTAACAGGCCAATAATTTTTGCCCCAAAACGCCACATCAGGGCGACGGTCATCAGGCTGAAAATTACCGACAGGTAGCGCAGCGCAAATTCGCTGGAGCCGGCCCAGGCACTCCACAGGCGCAGCAGGGCAAAGTAGGCGGGGGGGTGAACATCCATGGCCGGGAGGGTGGGGATCTCGGCCATTGGGTGGGAGGCCACAAAAATGCTGTGCCCTTCGTCCCACCAAATGCTTTGAAAATCCAGGTGGTACAGCCGCAGGCCAAAGGCCACAATCAGGATGACAATCGGTAAAAAAGCGCGCCGGAACCAGGATGCTGATCTCATAGCGCTGATTGTAGACGAACTCATCCCGACTGGCAAAATCAATTTTGGGGCCGCTTGATGCGGTACGGCAAAGTGCTGAAGCCCTCATTTCCCTAAAGCGGCAATTTCTATTATCATACCCAACCCTGTTGTA
The DNA here is from genome assembly GCA_964460505.1 of uncultured Caldilineaceae bacterium. GTDB lineage: Bacteria > Chloroflexota > Anaerolineae > 4572-78 > J111 > J095. The sequence continues at coordinate 2,572 of CAYWSS010000406.1, forward strand.
TAAGTGAAAATTTTACCAAACTGGAGGAGATGTACTTGAAACTGAAGTATTTTTTAATTGCGATATTGATTGTAATTTTGCCTGCGTGCGGCGGTTCGCCTGCTGCCGAAGCCCCAACCGCAGCGCCGGAGGAAAAACAAGCGGAATCGGCGGCAGAACAGGAACAACCCGTAGAAGAAGCCGAGGCCCCGGCTGAAGAGTCCGAAGAATCAAAGGAAGAACCGGCTGATGAAACAAAGGAGCAATTGGTAACCGAAAATATGATAACCACAGATAGCGGTTTGCAGTACGTTATTCTTGAAGCAGGCGACGGCCCATCGCCCGAACCGGGTGAGTTGGTATCGGTGCATTATGCCGGTACGCTGGAAGACGGCACCGAATTTGACAATTCTTACCGGCGCGGGGAGCCTATCCAATTTCCGGTTGGGATGGGCATGGTGATCCCGGGTTGGGACGAAGGTATTGGCTTGTTGAAGGTTGGTGACAAAGCCAAATTTGTCATTCCCCCGGAATTAGGTTACGGGGCGCAGGGAGCCGGTGGGGTTATTCCCCCTAACGCCACGCTTATCTTTGAAGTGGAACTGCTGGGTATTCAACCCGGATCACCGGAAAAACCCACAGCGGTAGCCGAAGAGGATTATGTGGTTACAGATAGCGGCCTGAAATATTATGACCTTGAAGAAGGCACCGGCGAAACCCCTAAAGAAGGGCAAGCGGTTCAGGCCCATTATACCGGCTGGCTGGAAGACGGCACCAAATTTGACAGCTCGCTGGACAGAGGCCGGCCATTCCAGTTGATGCTGGGTGTCGGTCACGTTATCCCCGGCTGGGACGAGGGACTTTCTACTATGAAGGTAGGCGGCAAACGCCAGTTGGTTATTCCCCCTGATTTGGCCTACGGCGAAAAAGGAGCCGGCGAGGGACTCATCCCGCCCAACGCCACCCTGATTTTTGAGCTTGAGTTACTGTCTGTGTCGGATCACCAGTAGAATATTTTCTCTGTGATGGAAAATAGAAAAGCCCCGCGCTGAATTTTCAGCGCGGGGCTTTTTGTTTTCAGAGGCAATGACCGGTGGATTATCCCAACTCGTCCCGAACCGTATAAATCGGTTTGTTCTGGCTTTCGTGGTAAGTGCGAACGGTCAGCTCTCCCAGCAGGCCCATAGTGACAAATTGCACCCCAATCATCACCAGCAGAATGGCGAGCAGTAACATTGGCCGGTCGGCCAGGTCAATGCCGTAGATTAACTTCATAAAGCTGAGGTAGATGCCAAGCACAAAACCCAACGCAAATGAGATCAAGCCCAGCAGGCCAAAAATCTGGATGGGGCGGGTAGAGTAGCTCAGTAGAAATCGCACCGTCAGCAGATCGAGGATGACGCGCACAATACGGCCCATGCCATATTTGCTGCTGCCAAATTGGCGAGAGCGATAGTTGACCGGTACTTCCGCCACGGTAACGCCGTAGTAGCTGGCAATGGCCGGAATAAAGCGATGCAGATCGCCGTACAGATTGATGCTTTTAACCACTTCGCTGCGGTAGGCTTTTAGCGCGCAGCCGTAATCGTGCAGATGAACGCCGGTGCCGGTGGAAATAAGCCAGTTGGCGGTCATCGACGGCAGTTTGCGTTTAACAAACGATAGCGCACCTTCCTTCCAACGCTCAACCCGCCAACCGCTGACAACATCGTAGCCTTCGTCAATTTTCTCCAGTAATTTGGGGATGTCAGCCGGGTCATTTTGCAGGTCAGCATCCATTGTGATTACAATTTCGCCTTCGGCCCGGTCAAAGCCGGCGCTAAAGGCTGCGGTCTGTCCAAAGTTGCGCCTGAAGCGCACAATCCGCACCCGTTTATCCTGATGCCGTAAATTTTTTAGCTCGTCAAAACTGCCGTCTTTGCTGCCGTCATCCACGCAGATAATTTCAAACGTGTGGCCGATATCTTCCAGAGCAGGCACAAGTTCTTCCAGCAAAGCGGGAATGCTTTCTACTTCGTTGAAGATGGGTAGGATAATACTGAGATATGGGGATTTTGTTTCAACTGTCATTAATTTAATACCTTGGTTACAGGTGGCAGGTAGCAGGTGACAGGTTTCAAGTCAAAAACCGGGCAACCTGCAACCTGCAATCTGTAACCTGTAACCTGTAACTTTATTTATTAGTTGATTGTTGTGTAACAATGTCGCGGGCGCTGCGGGTTAAATAAATAATGCCGCCGATAATTCCGGTGAAGATGTTGCCAAAGACGTAATACATCAACGACATTGCCACCGCAATTTCTGCCGGCACGCCCACCTGTCCAAAAAGTTGGCGGTAGGTTTCTTCCCGAACCCCCAGCCCGGCAAAACTGATGGGGATTAGCAGCACAATTGAGGTGATAGGCACAAAAACGGCATATTGAATTAACGTGGCTTCTGCTCCCAGCCCGTTACCGATACAGACATTGGCTAAAATGAGGGTAAAATTGAACCCCAGCGACACCAGATAGGATTTTCCCAGTGCGGAAAGCGGGTATCGCTGAAAGGATTCAAACAGGTTGCCGATCCATTTGATGCCGGTGGCCCGTCGAAACAGGCCGATGCGTACCTGCAAATAGTGATAAAGCCGTTGGTTGATGAGCAACAAGCCTGCTGTCAATCCGCCCAAAAACATTATCACCGTGATGTAGGCTACCACCACCGGCACCGAATTCCAGTCGAACAGAAGGGCGGTCAGAGCAATCAATTGCAGGGCCGATAACCCCAAAAAGCGGTCGACCAGAACGCTGGTAACAGCATCAGAGCCTCGTTCGCTGTGGCGGTTTAGCTCCAAAATGCGGATGGCATCGCCACCGATCCCACTGGGCAGCAGGTTGTTAAACAGGAAACCGATAAAATAGATGGCGGTCAACTCGCCGATGGGTACGCGAACCCCAATGGCGTCCAGCAGAATTTGCCAGCGGATAGCCCGGATGAACACTCCCACCAGGACCATGCCCAGCCCGGCCAGCAGCCACCAGGGGTTGGCTTGTTGCACAGCATTAAGAAAAGCGGCCATATCCAACCGGCTGAAGATGAAGGCCAGCAATCCCACACTGACAACAATTTTTAGAATGTTAAGTAATAATTTTCTATTCATAGCGCGGTCAAACCGCAACCCAGTTTTTGACTCACGGATGGAATAAAACACGGATAA
>CAYWSS010000407.1:0-5730 GCA_964460505.1 uncultured Caldilineaceae bacterium
GCGGTCAAGAGACCGGCCCGAGCGCGATTTTGACGGGTTCACTGAATTTGTACAACTTAATGGCATTGTGAATGAGGGGGCGCTATTTGTTGACACACCTGCACTGCACGCAGGCGCAAGTGTTCGTTGCCCATTTGTTGGCACGCTCTGCGTTGGCTACGTCCTCAGTTGTGCAAAGTTTTCAGTAATAAGAGCGTACGGCTCGATTTTTGCGATTATATGCAGACCACCACAGAAGGGTAATTTATGAAAAACCTGTTGAAAGAAACTGACGGCCTGAAGTTTACGTTTACAAATACTCCCTCTTCCGCGGACCGCGATTACATCAACGCCAAAATAAAAGCGCATAATAACGACGTTTCTCCCCACCACCGGGCCGCGCGAAAAACCGGCGTACAGCCGCTGGGTTTTTTTATCAGGGGTGAGCAGGGGCAGATTCTGGGGGGGCTGGTGGGCGATACCTATTGGGGCTGGTTGGAAATTGACGATTTCTGGATAGACGCGTCGTTGCGCAAGCGGGGGTACGGGCGAGACCTGCTGCATGCGGCTGAAACGGAAGCAGCCGGGCGAGGCTGTACGCGGGCGAGGCTGCAAACTTTCAGTTTTCAGGCCAGATATTTTTATGAGAAGTATGGCTACCGCGTGGTGGGTCAGTTGGATGATTATCCCCCCGGCCATACCTTCTACTGGATGCGAAAGGATTTTGGCCGAGCTGAACATGTCTCGTTTAAGCGCGTGCGCGCCGCTTTTGCCTGATTATTTCCCGCGAATCCACAACCAGATGAGCATCACAGCAACCACAGCCAGGGTCACCGCGCCGGCGGCAAAAAAGCCCACTTGCCGCCGGGGTGATACCGACAGCACCTGGATGGGATTGGGAACCGGTGTTGGGTGCGGCGTGGCCGTCGGCCTAACCTGCAACGGCTGCCGCTGGTCCGGCGACCCTTGTTCTACAATTAAGTAGGTTGGCCCGCCGATAAAGCATGCGCCGCCGCTGCATGTAGCGGGCGGTAAATCCAGCGTGTATTGCCCCCGGTTGGCAACGAAACGTTGTTCCGCTCCCGTTTGGTCAATAAGCCGGGCCTCATCGGTAATGGCGTTGATTGCAACGTGGCGCGGCGTGCCGGCTCGATTCCAGACTACGGTTACGGTGTCGTGGGCGCGCTCAAACACCACCATCGTCACATCCCCGTGTTCAAACAGGTTAACGTTTTTAAACCCGGCCAGATAAGTGGTAACCAGTTGGTAGGCAACAAAGGCAGGCCGCCGGGATTTATCGCCCCGAAGCAGCCCAAAGGGCTGCACATCTTCCGGATGTTCGGCGCTGTTGAAAAGTTTGTACACCTGAATTCGCTCCGCTCCGGCGGCAAAAGCCGTCGCGTGAACCTGAATCATAAATGAGGCTTGCTCTTCCAGAGAGGCTTTAAATCGAGGCTCCCGCTGCGGCGGTTCCTGCGGGTCGCTGCTGGGGGGGGCGTTGGTTTCGTTCAGCCAGATGGTTTTGTCCTGCAAGCCGTAATTGTCAAGGGTTTGCCGGATTTCGCTCAATACATCGTAAATCTGGTGGGGTTTGTAGTAAAGGTGATAAATTACGCCGTCAAAATAAAAACCGTGTTTGGCCGCTTCGGGGTCTTTGGTAATGATGTTCAGCAGCCGCACCAGATACTGCTCCCGGTCGTATTCGTCGTCCCACCAGTAGGTGAGGCCGGTGAGGTAAACCTTCATTGAGGGGTCAACGGCCTTGATGTTGAAATAGGCCGTTTTGAGCAACTCTACGTAATCTTCTTCGGTGCCGTTCCAGGTGCTGCCGGGGTGCTCGGGGTTCCACACATCCGGCTCATTCCAAATGATCCAGCGATCAATCCGCCCCTGATACTGCTCTGCCAGCCGCCGCACAAACCGCCCCCACGCCGCCATATCAGGCACATCTTTGGCCGAGGGATGCTGCGGGTCGTTGCCGGGGTGATGGGGATTGCCGGCCCAGGCAGGGGTGCGCACAATTAAGCCGATAACCTCGCGGCCCGCCGCCAAATCGGTTTCTACCAGCGGGTCGGGGACATTTGAAGGCATCCAGTCATCGGGGCCGTTAGGCTGGATGATGTCCCAGTAAAGCTTGATGCGGGTGAAACCTGCGCCGGATTCTGCGGCAGCTTCAAAGTCATCAAAAGTTTGCACCAGCCCAAAACGAGGGTCGGGAGTAGGCTGTTGGGCTGCGGTGGGCAGCGGCCACAGGAGGGTGAGTGCCGGCAACACAACCAGCAATCTTTTAAACGATGAAGGATGAAGGAGGAAGGAGGAATAGAAAAAACTCATTGTTCCTCATTCATCCTTCTGCTTTCATTCTTCATCCTTACTTCTGTGTCTATTTTACCGTCGAGCATGTTAATAACCCGGTCGGCAAAATCGGCCATGCGGGGGTCGTGGGTGACAAAGATTACGGTTTTGGCTTGCTCCTGGTTAAGCCGGCGCACCAGCCGCATCACCTCAAAACCGGTTTCCGAATCGAGGTCGCCGGTCATTTCATCACCAATGACGATGGGGGGGTCGTTGGCCAGGGCCCGGGCAATAGCCACCCGCTGCTGCTGGCCACCGGACAGCTCGCTGGGGTAGTGATCCATCCGGTCGGCCAGCCCCACCTGCTCCATTAGTTGCGCAACGCGCTTCTTTCGCGCTTTGCGCCGGTACTGACCTGACAGCACCATGGGGGCTTCAACATTTTCAAAGGCGGTAAAGTTGTTGAGCAGGTTGAAGGTCTGGAAAACAAAGCCCAGCTTGTGCAGCCGCAACCGAGCCAGTTGCTCCTCCTTCATGGCTACCACATTTTTCCCTTCGATGGTGATGTGGCCCCGGCCGGGGTCGTCCAGGCCGCCCAGCAAATTAAGAAGCGTGGTTTTGCCAGAACCGCTGGGGCCCATCAAGCAGAGCATTTCGCCGCGCTGCACATTAATGCTTACACCGCGCAGCGCAGGCACTGCTTCTTTTCCCATTAAGTAACTTTTGTGCAGGTTTTCTACCTGAATAATTAATTCGGTCATAAACAGTAAACAATGAGTAATGAATAATGAGTAATGAATGATTCTATATAAGTTTTATTTTTCATGATATGGTCAAAAAACAAGAATTTTGATAAAATTGATATAAAAAGGCGAGAGGCTGAAATAGCTGGATGTAAAAAAGAGCCTCGACCTGTTTGATACACCCAACCCCAAAAAATGACCGAAATTTGGCTATTCCCCCCCATCAGTTTCCCCCCGCCCGCACGGGGAGGTTTAATGCTCTCTCCCCTCGTGAGGGCGACCGCAGGAAGGTTGGAGGGGGGTGGGGAGTGAATGATTACCTCTTGTGAAATTTAGAATTTATACAGAATCATGAATCATGAATCATGAATAATTGAGTAATGAGTAAATTTTCAGTTGCGGTTCTTTTTAGCGTTTTGGATGATGGTGTACAGAATTTTAATGATTTCTTTGGTCTCTGACATGAGGTCGGTTACGCGGGCAACAGGTAATAGCTCTGCTTCAATAATCAGGGTTAGCCAATAATGGGTTTCTCACGTCTCTTTTAAGGCGATGCTCATCTTGTGAATAAAATCAGACCTGCTCTGCCCCGCTTGCGCTTCTTCAATATTCGCGCCGATTGATGTGCCGGACCTGAGTAACTGTTTACCGATTACCTTTCCCGCTCCATCTTTTTCAATTACCTGATACAACTTGATGATTCGCACCGTATAGGCGCGAGTGCGGCCACAAATATCCTGACCTCGCGCCCCGGCCTGTCCGTTTTCCATTTTTCTCATTACTCATTGTTAATTGTTACTCGTATCGCGCAAAAATGTTTCGATACGCTTCAGATTTTTCCAGCAATGTTTCGTGATTGCCCACCATGGCTACCCGCCCCTTGCGCAGCACCACAATTAAATCCGCCCACCGAATTTGAGAGAGGCGATGCGTAATGAGCAGGGTGGTTCTGCCGCGAGCGGCCCGCTCGATGGCTTGTTGAATGCGGTCTTCGGTGGCGCTGTCGATGGCGCTGGTAGAGTCGTCCAAAATGAGAATTTGAGGGTCGGTCAAAAATGCGCGGGCCAGCGCTAATCGCTGCCGTTGCCCGCCGGACAGGGTCACTCCCCGTTCGCCAACCACGGTGTCGTATCCATCCCGAAATGATGAAATAAAATCGTGGGCCTGGGCTGCTTTGGCTGCTGCCTCAATTTCATCGCGGCCGGCTCCCGGACAGCCAAAGGCAATGTTGTCGGCCACGTTGCGGGAGAAAAGGTAAATATCCTGCTCAATGATGGAAATTTGCCGGCGCAGCGCTTCCAGGTCCCATTCGCGCACATCGCAACCGCCCACAATCACTTGGCCGGAGTCAATGTCATAAGTGCGGTTAAGCAATTTGGTGATGGTACTTTTTCCGGCACCGGTTTGGCCCACAATGGCTGCGGTTTGCCCCGGCTTTACAGAAAAACTTACGTTTTCCAGAGAGGCGACGCTGTTATCGTAACTAAACGTTACATCCTTAAATTGGATACTGCCGTCCATTGTGCCATTAAAACCACCCACATTCTGGTCAAGTTCAGTTTTGGCGTTGAGCAGTTCCAGCACGCGCCGGGCGCTGGATAACCCCGCTGACACAAAGGAGTAGGCAAACTGGGCGGCAAACGTGGGGAATTGAAACATCAGCAGCATGCCGTTAAAAGCAACTACGCCGCCAACCCCAATTGCACCTTGTTGAAAAAGTACCAGGCTGTGCAGCAGCCCGCCGGCAAACAGCAGCCCCAACAGCAACAGCGGGTAAAATCGAGCTTCGACGTTTCCCTGCCATACCATGGCATTGCGCCAACCCGTCAGGGCCTCATTAAAGCGGCTAATTTCCCGCTGTTCCTGAGCTGCGCCTTTCACCGTTTCGATACCATCAATGGCTTCGGCCAGGGTAGCGTTGAGCCGGCCAAATTCGCGGCGCACCGATTCTGTAGCCGGGCGCAGGCGGATAAGATAGTGCCACAGTGTAAATACGTACACCACGGCATAAATGGCAGGCGTTACCAGCAATTGGGTATTAATAGACGGTACCAAAAAAAAGGGGGCAATCATAAAAAAGCTGGAGCCGATGACCAAATTCATGCCGGGGTTAAACAGCATATTCACCTCACGGACATCGTTGGTGGCCCGGGCCATTAAATCGCCCACCACCTGATTATCGTGAAACGACATACTTTTGCCCAGCAGGTTCACATACAATTCCTCACGGGTGTCACGCTCAACCCGCTGCCCAATGACTTCGCTGCAAAAGTTGCGTCCCAGCATAAGTATGCCCCGTATCAACTGCGAGACGACCAATGACAGGCAAATCCAACCCAATTTTTGCACATCGCCCTCAACCACAATGGCATCAAAACCCCAGCCAATGTGCATAAACAAAATACCCGCCCCGAGGCCATTGCCAAATGCCCCAATAAACACGCCCAAAATGTAAATTTTGTGGCGCAGGGCGTGAGACATAACCCACCGCAGCGGACTGCGACGGTCTGATTTCCAGGTGTTGTTTACAGAAAATTCAGCTGCGGGGGCAGCCACCGTTGATGTTGTCATAGCTTTAATTTCTCTAATTGATTTAACAGGGGCATTTCAGCCTGGTGCAATTGCAGAAGTCGTCATTATGCCCTGTCTCATTCAATTTGTAAATTTCCTGGGGCAGAATATTTCACGGCCAATTGGGCCGTTGCGGGGGGGG
>CAYWSS010000408.1:0-5730 GCA_964460505.1 uncultured Caldilineaceae bacterium
GGTTGACGATGACTAAAATTGCGGAACAGCGCGATTTGAAGAAAAACACCATTTACCCCCACCTGGCCCGCCTGGTCAGCGAGGGCAAGATTAAGTTAAATCAGGTTATCCCGCCGCAAATCGAAGCGCAGGTGCTGGCCGCGGTTAAAAACGTGGGCAGCGCCTTCCGGTTGGGCCCCCTCAAGCAACTTCTGCCCAACAAAATCTCGTACGGAGAAATCAGATGCGTGGTCGATGCCCATCCCGAATTACCCCGAGCAGACTCACCGGTAGACGTTGAACGTTTGAACGTTGGAACGTTAAACATTGATAAACGGGTTATTCTGCTGGGTGAAAGTAGAAATCCAGACAATATTCCTGAACTTCTGGAAGCTCTGCACAACGGAAATGGCAATGTTCGTCGTCTGGCTGCTTCAGCTTTGGGAAAAATTGGTGACTCGCAAGCTGTGGAGACACTGCTGGATGTCCTAAAGGGTGAACCCAAACCCCAGGCGCGTCAATATATCATTAAAGCATTGGGAAAAATTGGAGATGTGAAAGCGCGCCCCGTGCTTGAAGAAATAGCCAACAATGCCACAGAAGAGGACTACAATATAAAGGCCTCTCAAGTAGCATTGAAACAGATGAACAAATCTTCTTCCGGTCTGGTTCACACCCCTGCTCCCCGGCCCCCCTCCGCCCCCGCTTCTCCGGCTCCGGATAAAATTATTCTGAATGCCGTAGCCAGGCTGGGCGGCACGCTGGGACGCACGGGGCTGGCTCAATTTTTGAGCGGGTCGAAAGTGGCGTGGCTGGAAACCTTTGCCGAACATTCTGCGTACGGACAGTTGGATACGCTGTCGCAAAAGGCGGTGCTCAACATCATCGATGCGCTCATTACCGATGGAAAACTGGCGAGCACCGGCGGCAATCGACCCAAGGTAATTGTGCCGGAGCAACAACTGCATTCGGCTCAGAAAAGTGCTTCTGAAAGTAAGCCGCGCCTGCTCCCCGAAATTGAGTCGCCCCCGCCGGCACCTCAGGATGCCTCATCTCAACCCGATGCGCAGCTTCTCGATTCGCTCCGGGCCTGGCGCACCGAACAGGCAAAGGCCCAGGAAGTACCGCCTTATATTATTTTCCCCAACAAAGTTCTGAATTCAATTGCCGCCCGGCAACCCACCACCCCGGAAGAACTCGGCGAAATCCCGGGCATCGGCCCGGCCAAACTGGAACGGTACGGCCACACGGTCATCGAGCTGGTGAGACAGCATTTTGCCCAGCCTGACGGGGATTCACCGGCGACCCCACTGACCATCGAGGAATCGGCAAATAGCGTGGATGAATTCAGCACCACCCCCGAAAAGTCTGCAATCGAAACCGCGCACGCCCTATCCCAGATTATTCTCGCGGTTGTGGCCGATTTGGATGAATTACTCACCGTTGAAGCCCTCACCCAACTGCTGACCGCCGGGCCGGATGAGGTTGTTTCTTTCAGCGACCACCCGCTATGCGGCACGCTGCACGGTCAGCTTTCAAAGGATGAGGTTTTGGCCGCCATTCAGGAAGCGGTTGACCGCGGAGATTTGGGGGTGAGTGCGCATCGGCGGTTGGTGTTGCCGGGTTAAGCTGCTCGCATAAAATGTTTGTAGTCAGATACGCAGCGCAGTGGACCTTTGGTCGTCTAACGCCACTCCGCTATCGCTTCGAGGCTGACTACGAGCGAGTAATATCTCCTGTTAATCTTGTAAATCCTGTCCGGTTATTTGCCAATATACGGAGAACTGAACAGCCCTGTCCGTTCACCGGAGATACGCAATAATCAACCCCGTTTGGCCGGAACCGGCGTCACGGTGCGGCGGGTTGTCGGCTGGTACAAACCGGGACTTTACCCGGAAGAAATTACAGAAGAGGCTGGGCACTTGAGCCTGGCCCAGGTGTACGCGGCTCTGGCGTATTACCACGCCAATCTGGAGGAAATTGAAAAAATCATTATCAAGTGGAGCGCGTTTTTTGTTGATTGGAATGGCGAGGCTTGCCGGGGCTACCGGGAACCAAACAAGCCGGAGTCGCCTTTTACTTCTTCTTTTTCCTGGTAGCCGTCGTTGGGGCAGCGCCAGATGACGTACAACACAAAGGCATCCTTGTTGTCCCGCCCGGCCTCAATCTGCTTGAGGACGGCATCGCAGTGGGGGCAACGGCGGCCAATAAAACCTCGGGCGCCAAAAATTGCGGCAAAAATAAATACAAACAGATAAACCAGTTGAAAGCTGATCAGAAAAACGACCAGCGCAGCAACAACCAGCAGCCCTATCATAAAGCGGATGCTGCCCAATAGTTCTCGCAAATCGTAAAAAAAGTGGTCGCGTCGAATCATTGTATCCTCTAAAATTCCACCAGTTCGGGGTCATTGCCGGTCGGCACAATATGCCACTGTTGTTCATCGGTATCAAAATCGGCAATCGTATCGATGGGTAATTTCATATATTTGCCATGCCCTTCCACCGCCACCCGGCCGTCGGGCAGCAGCAGTTCGCCGCTGCCTTTGAAAATTCGGCCTTCGTTTTCGGTCACACGGCAGCGCGCCCGAATCTCCGCATCGGTGGGCACGGGTTTTCTGAATTTAATGTTAAACTCCAGGGTTACGCCCCATATCGTCTCCTGATAATACATCATAATCGCCCGGCCAATGGCCTCATCCAGAATGGCGGTAAGCATGCCGCCATGCATCCGGCCCGGATAGCCCTGATGCACCTCTTTGGGCTGAAAAACAGCCAGCAGTTCTTTGTTGTCCAGTTCATAAAAGTGAGCATGCAGTCCAAACGGATTTTTCAAGCCGCAGACCAGGCACATTTTGGAGTTGGGTTGTTTTCCGGTTACTTTGTGTTGCATTAAATATTCCTTTTGTTGAGTTTAATAAGTTCGTAGAGTTGAGTGAGTTTAGAAATAACACCATCGGCGATGAAACGCAAATTGTTACACCAGAAAAAAGGTTGTCAGTATAAAAATACACAACACCACTCCGAGAATGGCGATGATACCCGCACCAAAAATACGGAGCAGAGTCCGGGAGAGACATCCCTGAGGCGGGGCTTCTTGTGGCGGCATGTCTGTTGATGGTTGGGGTACCGTCCTCCAATCGCCGGGAGCGGAGGGCATTGCGGGAAAGGGAGCCGGAGGTGGCGGGGGGGAGACCGAACTCGGCGCTTCTTTAACCGCATCCTCTGGTGGCAAGCCGCCTTCGGTCTCTTCCGGGCCGGCTTCTTTGCGCTGCACATCAGTCAATGATTCTTCTGGTGGCTCTTCTTTAACGGCGATATCTTCCGGCAACCAGTCGGGCACCCCTTTTTTACGCACAATATCGTCATCATCCTCTGCTGATTTTTCTGCTGCCGGAGCTTCTTCAGACTGATCTTCTTTCGTCAAATGTTCCCAATCCGGGAGGAAGTCGGGCAAATCTTCCGGCCCGCCGGCATCTTGCAGCCAATCGGGCAAGTCACCGGTTGATGATTCTTGCCCGACGGCTTCATCAATTGGCTCCTTGGGTATCCCTCTGGACATGGCCGGTTGGGCAGGGGTTTTTGGCATTGTTAATTCATCCAGCTTTGCATACAACTCTGCCATTTTCGTTTGAGTAGCTTCTATTTCCAGCAGAATGTAGGGCGGCACATCCGACATCGACCGGGCTTCTTTTTCGCGGAGAATGGACAAGTAGCTCCGGCACTTCAGTAAAAGCTGTTTAACCTGCCCCTCATCAGCCGGCACCGGTAGTTCGGCAATGTCGCCCAGCAGCATGGCAAACGACCAGTTTCGGGTTGGTTCCACCCCCGGCTGCCGGCCGGCCACAATCTCAACCGAGTGGCTGATGGTTGAAATCTGTCCGCCATCCTGCCACAGGCTAAAAATCAGGTTGGTGTTGCCCACCTGGTTGGAGCGCACGGTGAAGATGGCCGCCGGGGCATCGATATCTTCATCCACAAACAGATTGATACTGCCGGGGGTAATTTCACACTCGTGCGACGTAAGTTTTACCGCCACCTCGCCGCGCCGAAGTTTGCGCCCTTCAACCGGCTCAAATTTCAAATCTACCTCAGCTTCGCGGGTTTTGACCGGCACGGTGGCGGGGATGTCCAGATCGGCCCGCAGTTCGTCATCGGACAACGTGCGGGTTTCGGGACGTCGTATCCAGAGGCGCACCAAAAAACCGGCGCCGGCCGGGGCCTGGGCCGGAACGGCGGTATCGACATTTCGACTGAAATAAGCCGGCAGCAAATCATCATCATCCGGTTTTATTTTTTGATGCCGCAAATAAAAAGCCGGGCTGTACCACGCCCCCCGGCTGTTAATGTGGCGGGCAATACGCAGCGCTTCGAGTACATCGTTTTGACGAAGCAGCGTGGCATAAAAACTGTTAAGAAATAGTTTGGCAAAGGTGTTGGAAACCGGATATTGCATCCCGATGGCGGCCGGCACTCCGGCCAGAATCAGGTTGGGGGTGAGCTTGTTAAACAAAAATTGACCGTTATAGGAGCTAACATCACTGCTGAGCAGCAGGGCAAATTGCACCTGGGCATTAAACAGAATTTCGCCAAAGGCGTTGGCCGGCACCCAATCTGCCTGCCCGTTGCGGTTAAAGGCGAACGCACTGGTTTGCCGGCTGTCGTTTATTTCTGCCTGGCATTGCGTACACGTAACAGCAGAAAGAGTGTTTATGGCCTCACAGTGGCCGCATTGGTTAACCCGTGCCCCATGCCCGTTAAATTGCAGGCCCCACAAGGCTAATCTGTCGATAAGCATCTTGAACATAAACTGCTCAAATGTGATATTTTTAAGCGTTTCAAGCTGTTCAAGCGCCAGATTGTCTGTACGGATTGCGGGCAACTGGGCCGGCTGCGACACAATTTGAAGCAGCGGCCGGTCTCCCAGCGAAACATCAAAAGCCGGGGGCGGCTGGGGATAGTTGATGTAACGAGTCATATCAACCAGGCCGTCCCGCACCAAAAATTGCCCGGCGGAGTTTAGCAGCAACTCCCACGGGTATTGGGCCAGCGAAAGTTGGTTGGCATCAAAACGCAGCTCAACCTGCACCGGCTGTCTGGCCCGGCTGCCGGTTTGAAGCAAATCAGCGGCTAAATCTCCCGCGCTGCCACCAAACAGGGTCTCTGAAAGCGCCTGGCCAATTGACTTTTGAGCCGGCAGCGGCAAGGCATCCGGCAGATATTCGGCCAGAGCGGTTAGCATCTTTTGCGGGGGGAGTGGGGCAATTGACTGGCCTTCGCCACCGGGGGTTGTAGCCCGAACATGGAGGCTCTCATCAAATGCCGTAAGTTGAATAGTTAACTTAAATGTATCAGATGCTGGTGACATTGCCCCTCCCGGTAGGGTGCAGTGGGTGCGCCCCAATATTTAAAAAACCTTCGACAGGGGGGCGTGGGGGGGGACACGTTGCGTCCCGAATCCCCCTTGGTGTGTCCCGGCATCCTAAAATCTGGGACGCACCCTGTGCAGTTTTTCGTTTTTCAGGTTTTAGTATAACATGTCACTCAAAATTACGTCAACGGGTGCATCCCGGATTGGGTACATTTGCGTTTTAGGGTAAGTTTTATCTAACCGCAAAGAAAAAACTTTGAAATCTTTACGTTCTTAGCGGTCTTTGCGGTAAATTTCCGGCACATTGGTAAATCTGCCCTAAAAACTGGCTCTCTGGTAGTTTGCAGGATCGCTCTATAAAAAGCGTGTTATCTGCCACGA
>CAYWSS010000409.1:0-5726 GCA_964460505.1 uncultured Caldilineaceae bacterium
GTGTGGTGCAGACCGATTTGGGGAACTATGTGGTTGGCGGGCAAGGTGATGCCCAGTCTGTAATGGACGGCATTGCTGAACAGCACGACCAAATCCTTAAAGAGGCAGGTTACATCAAATAAACTTCAGAATAAAAAGAGGCGGGTCAATCTGGCCTGCCTCTTTTTACAATCCTCAAATTCTCTATTTCAAGGTGTTGTGTCTGCGGCAGGCTGCATGGTTGGCAGCCACGCTAGATGTGAAAGGCAATTGTATGTCAACATCAGCAAAAACACAGGACGGAACCCGTACCGTAAAACGTCATATCCAACCCTCTCGAAATCGTAGTTTATCCGATAAGACGATTCGAAACCTGTTCATCTGGCCTACCCTGATTCTGCTCATTGTAATCAACCTCTTCCCCCTGGCCTACAGCTTGTATCTGAGCTTTACCGATTACTCCGCCATTGCCAAAGAAGCGCCGGTCTGGATTGCCTTTGATAACTTCTCCCGCGTTCTCAACGACGAAACCATGTGGAAATACTTTACCATCACCGGCAAGTATGTTTTCTTTTCGGTGGGGCTGGAGTTGGTTATCGGCTTCTTTCTGGCCCTGCTCATCCGGGAAAAATTCTTTGGCAGCGGCCTGATCACTACGCTCATTCTGGTACCGATGATGTTATCTCCGGTAGTAGCCGGCCTGTTCTGGAAATTATTGTACAACCCCACGTTTGGGTACCTCAATTACTTTCTGGGGTACGACATCCCCAGTTTGGGCCCGGACTGGCTGGCCAGTCGGTTCGCCGGTCAGGCCATACCGGGTCTGGCGTTGTGGGCCATAATTATCGTCGATGTCTGGATGTGGACACCATTTGTCATGCTGCTCATCCTGTCCGGTCTCAAAGCCATTCCAGACTATTTGTACGAGGCCGCAGCCATTGACCGGGCCAGTTCCTGGTTCCAGTTCAGGCGCATCACTTTGCCCCAGGTTGCGCCGCTGGCCATGATTGCGCTCTTGTTCCGCACCATCGAAGCCTTCAGCAAATCTTTTGACCTGGTGATGGGGCTAACGGGCGGCGGCCCCGGTGATCAAACCGAGGTAATTGCCGTTAACCTGTACCGGCAGGCCTTTCAGGGGCAGTGGCAAACCGGCCGTGCCAGCGCCCTGGCTTACATGGTACTGATTATCATCATTGCCGTAAGTAACCTCTACATCAGAAACCTCAACAAGATGAAAGGAGCCTGATTGCCATGTCATTTGTTGAAAATGGCCCACGCAAGCCTGTTACAGAAGGCATTCGGGTTGACAAAGTCAGTCCCAAAGCCAAAATGGGCAAAACCGTTCGCATTGTCCTGATTTTACTGATTGCCGTTGTTGGCCTGATTCCCATTTTTATTATGGGCATGACCACCTTCAAATCCCGATCCGCAATTGTCCAGGTTCCACCTCAACTTATGTTTGAACCCACACTTGAAGGGATTGTCTTTTTGCTCACTGATCGCTCCAATCTCAGCGGCAAACGGCTTGACAAAGCCAAAGCCAACGCCGACCAACTGGGACTGTTTGGACAGGTTGCACTGAAAAGCGGCCAGACCATCACCGGCCCCAGCGATTTTGTGAACCGGTTAAAGAACTCGCTGATTATTGCCATTGGTTCCACCATATTCTCGGTAACGTTGGGGTTGTTTGCCGCTTACGCCTTTAGCCGTTTTGACATGCCCGGCAAGGACGATTTGCTGTTCTTTATTCTCAGTACCCGCATGTTGCCGGCAGTGGTTGTTACCATCCCCCTCTTTTTAATGTACCGTCAGGTAGGCCTGTACGACACCCACCTGGGTATGATCTTGCTTTACACGGTCTTTAACCTGTCGCTGACCACCTGGCTACTTAAAGGTTTCATTGATGAAATCCCCCTTGAATATGAAGAAGCGGCCCTGGTAGACGGTTACTCGCGATTTCAGGCATTTTTCAGGATTGTGTTGCCTCAGGCAGCCACCGGTATTGCGGCAACCACCGTTTTTGCCTTTATCTTTGCCTGGAACGAATACGCTTTTGCCCTGATGCTAACCAGCCAGCAGGCTCGAACCGCGCCGCCGGCTATTGCCACCATGCAAGGGCGCGGCGGCATCGAGTGGTCGGCCATTGCGGCCGGCTCGCTGGCCTTTCTCATTCCGGTTGTCATTATCACCTTTGCCCTGCGCAAACACCTGTTACGGGGTGTCACCTTTGGCGCCATTCGTCAATGATCTGGATAAAATAAATGGCTAATATAGAACTCAACCAAGTTGAAAAGAAGTTTGGAGACAACTACGCGGTAAAACCGATGGACTTAACCATCAACAGCGGCGAATTTGTGGTGCTGCTTGGCCCTTCGGGTTGCGGCAAAACCACAACCTTGCGCATGATCTCCGGTCTGGAAACTGTTACCGGCGGCAAAATATATCTTGATGGCCGCCACGTAACATGGCTGGCTCCAAATGACAGGGATATTGCCTTTGTTTTTCAGTTTTTTGCGCTTTATCCGCACCTTACCGCATACGAGAACATTGCCTTCCCGCTGCAAGCCGAAGGGGAATCCAGCGCAGCCATAACCCAACGGGTAAACAATGTGGTTGAACTGCTGCAAATAAAACACCTGCTGGATATGAAACCCGGCAAACTGAGTGGCGGTGACCGCCAGCGGGTTGCCCTGGCCCGCGCTCTGGTACGCCGGCCCGCTGCCTTTCTGATGGATGAGCCGCTGGGTGCGCTGGATGCCGACTTCAGAGAAAAAATGCGCGCCGAAATCAAACAGCTTCACATCAACCAAAACGCCACCACCGTTTATGTTACCCATGACCAAATTGAAGCCATGGCTATGGGCGACCGGATTGTGGTGATGTCCGCGGCAGAAGTGCAGCAGGTAGGCACACCCTCAGAGATCTATTATGATCCATCAAACCTGTTTGTGGCCCGTTTCATTGGCAGCCCCGGCATGAATTTGATTCCGGGACAATACCGGGACAACACGACACACCTTCTGCAAAACTACAAATATATTCCCCCGGAGGCGTGGCAAAACACGTTGCAAGCGCAGAATTTACCCAATAACGGCGACATCATTGTCGGATTTCGCCCGGAAGCCGCCGAGATTAACGATAACGGCCAACTGACCGGCAAAATATACGCCTCTGAATTGTACGGGTCTTACACCATGCTCCACGTAGATATGGGCAATGACACCATTGTCCATATTCGCAGCAGCCGTCAGGCTCGCCGGTCTCTGGGTGAAACCGTACGCTTTGATCTGAACCCCAAGATGGTTCGCTTCTTTAACCCCCAAACCGAAATGGCAATGATGCAAAGGTAACCGCTATGACAAATGTAATCCTGCAAAATGTAACCAAACATTTTCAAACAGTAACCGCCCTAAACAATGTCTCTTTTTCTGTGGGCGATGGCGAGTTTTTTGTGCTGCTTGGCCCCACCGGCGCCGGAAAAACAACCACGTTGCGCGTAATTGCCGGCCTTGAGACTCAAGATGAAGGGCATGTGCTGTTTGATGCTGAAACGGTTGACCATGTTTCTCCCGCAGACCGGGACATTGCCTTTGTGTTTCAACAATACTCGCTGTACCCCACCATGTCAGTTTACGATAACTTGGCCTTTCCGCTTCGCGCGCCGTTGCGCAAAATCAAGGAGGCCGAAATTAAATTACGGGTGGAAGCTGCCGCAGAAAAGTTGCGCATCAGCCACCTGCTGGGCCGTAAAACCGCCAAATTGTCCGGCGGTGAAATGCAGCGGGTATCGATTGGCCGGGCCATTGTCAGAAACCCGCGCGTGTTTCTTATGGATGAGCCGCTGTCTAACCTGGATGCCAAACTCCGGGAATCGTTGCGGGTTGAGTTGCAGCACCTGCAAAAAACGCAGGGCAGCACCACCCTGTTTGTTACTCACGATCAGGTTGAAGCCCTGACCATGGCCGATAAAATCGGCGTTCTCAACGAAGGCCAAATTGTGCAGATTGGCGCGCCGGATGATATCTACGACCGGCCGGCAAACATGTTTGTGGCCCAACTCATCGGCTCGCCCGGTATCAACCTGCTAAATACCAGCCGGGAAAACAGCGCCTTGCGCATAGATAACAGTCCCATCAAACTCTTGTTAAATTCACACGCCAACGACCTGCCGAAACGCTTTGTAACCGGTGTCAGGCCAGAAGACATCCACCCGGCCGTGAACGGCGATTTCAGCGGCCGGGTCACGCTCATTGAACCGCTGGGGGTTGAAACCATTCTGCACATACAATCCGGCGAACAAACTCTGCTCAGTACCGTATCGGGCATGACCCGTTGGAAAATTGGCGATACCATTCAATTCAACATTCTGCGTAAACAGCTTCACTTTTTCAACAAATCAACCCAAAAGCGCATTGTTATTTAACCCATTTTGCCAGCAAGGAATGATTATGAAACTTAATCGCCCCAGTGTACCCATTGGTCTGCTCATTTCCGCAGGCATCACCCTGATTCTTGGCATTGCGGCCGGACCGTTTATCAGCGCTGTCACCACAGAGAAACAACGCGCCACCAATGTTCTTCTTTCGGCCATTCCATTTGTATTAATCTTCACTTCGATCATTCTGTTCTACATGATCATCATCTGGCTGGCAGCCTCCACCCTGCGTAACCAGATTCCAGCATCCATCTACCAGATCATAGAGCGAATAATTATTGCCGGTATTGTTTTGGGCATTTTTGGTATGTTCCAACCCTGGATATTTGTTGCGTACAAATATGGTTTTTTGCTGCTGCTTTTCTCTACCCTGGCCTTTATTTTGTGGAGCCACATTACGCCCAAAGCGGCAGGGCAAAATAACGAAAAAGAGCCAGAAATTTCCTCGGTGCCGGAACTGGAGGCCGGCGGCAGTTGAGTTTGTGGATTTTGTAGTAATAGCTGACATCTACAGTGGATTGTCTTTTTAAAACATTACACCATTTACAATTCATTATTTTGCAGGAGGGATTTCAATGAAATTTGGAGCGAACACCTGGATTTGGTTTTCGCCCGTAACCGTTGCAGATATCAAAGCCATTGCCCCCAAATTGGTCAAAGCAGGTTTTGATATGATCGAACTGCCACTCGAAGAGGAAAACGGCTTTGACTATGCCGAAGCCGCCGCCGTAATTAAAGATTACGGGCTGGGCGTCAGTACGTGCGCCGCTATGGGGCCGGATCGGGACCTGGTTCACCCCGACCGGGCCATTCAGGACAACGGCAAGGCGTACAT
Organism: uncultured Caldilineaceae bacterium; assembly: GCA_964460505.1. GTDB lineage: Bacteria > Chloroflexota > Anaerolineae > 4572-78 > J111 > J095. The sequence continues at coordinate 5,250 of CAYWSS010000409.1, forward strand.
CCGGCACACCGTTGCTGCCACCCAAACGCTGGGCGGCGCCAACCTGGTTGGCCCCATCTACTCGGCGGTAGGCCGCACCTGGAAAGCCACCGACAAACAGCGCGCCCGCGAAACCGATCTGCTGGTGAAACAACTCAAAGAACTGGGGGCCTACGCCGCCGACCACGGCGTGGTGCTGGGCGTGGAACCGCTCAACCGGTTTGAAACCAGCTTTATCAACCTGGCCTCGCAAATTGTTGAAGTGGTAGATCGGGTTGGCAGCCCCGGTTGCAAAATTATGCTCGATACTTTCCATATGAACATCGAAGAAAAATCACTGGGCAACGCCATCCGCGCCGCCGGGTCGCGTCTGGTGCATCTGCACGCCTGTGAAAACGACCGCGGCGCGCCCGGTTCCGGCAATGTGCCGTGGAATGATGTGGCCCAGGCGCTGGCAGACATCCACTACGACGGCCCGGTGGTCATCGAGTCTTTCAC
>CAYWSS010000410.1:0-5713 GCA_964460505.1 uncultured Caldilineaceae bacterium
CGGGAATCCACAGACTGCACGCATAGATTCCCGCTAAAAGCATGCGGGAATGACGGGTGTCAAAAAGTTCCGTTTTGAAACTAATTTCAGTATATACTGTAATTCAACGGAGATAACTCAATGTGCGATCTAATCATTCACAACTGCCATGCGTTAGTGCCGGGCCGGGATGGGGTGCCCACCATTCAGCGCAACCGGGATATTTTCATTGAAAAACAAAAAATTCTAGCGGTGCAGCCCACCCATCCGGTGGAAACCGGCCAGGCCCACCAGGTAATTGAGGCCCACGAAATGCTGGCGATGCCCGGTTTGATTAACACCCACGCCCACGTGCCGATGGTCATTTTCCGCGGCCTGGCCGAGGATGTGCCCATTGAGCGCTGGTTTAACGAATTTATGTGGCCGCTGGAAAGCAACCTGGTTGAAGAGGATGTCTATTGGGGCATGCTGCTGGGGCTGGCAGAGATGATTGAAAGCGGCGTGACCACCGTGGCCGACCATTACTTTTTTATGGGCCACGCCGCTCGCGCCGTGGAAAAGGCCGGGTCGCGGGCCGCGCTGGGTTGGGCCGTTTTTGCCGACCGGGGCTACGACGCGCTTGATGAAACGGCTGCGTTTGCCAAACGGTGGCAGGGCAAAGCCGATGGTCGCATCACCACCTGGATGGCCCCTCACGCTCCCTACACCTGCGATGATGATTTTTTGAAGGCAACCGTAGCCCACGCCAAACAGCTTGGGGCAGGAATTCACATTCACGCGGCGGAGGAAACAGGCCAGACCCGGGCCAGCCTGGAAAAACGGGGCATCACCCCCATCAAAGTGCTGGAAGAAACCGGCATTCTGGAAGGGCAGACGTTGATTGCGCACGGTTGCGGTATTTTGCCGGAAGATATCGAGCTGCTTAAAAACTATTCGGATCACGTAGGGGTGGCTCACGCGCCCAAAACATATCTCAAACTGGGCATGGGGCTTACCCCAATTCCGGCGCTGCGCAAGGCTGGAATTGCCGTGGGGCTGGCTACCGATGGCGCAGTAAGCAATAATACGCTGGATATTTTTGAAAGCATGCGGCTGATGGCCATGCTGCAAAAACACGAAGCCCGCGACCCGGAGGTGATGCCCATTCCCGAAGCGCTGGACATTACCACCCGGGGCAGCGCCGCCGCGCTGGGGATGGCCGACGAGATTGGACAACTGGCCCCCGGTTATCTGGCGGACATCATTTTGCTGGATATGCGTGGGTTACATTACCAACCGCTGCACAGCATTACCGCCAGTTTGGTCTACAATGCCCGGGCCGGTGATGTGCAAACCGTTATTGTAAACGGCGAAATCATTATGCGTAACCGGCAGCTTCTTACGCTTAACAAAACCGAAATTGTAAATGAGGTCAACAAAAGCATGGCCCGGTTGGCCCAACGGGTTCCTGAAAAGCGCATTCAGGTATACAACCCGTAAATTAAATCACAAATGACAGCTAATAACCTGCAACAATCCAAAACTAATAATTCTCCCATTGTATCCATCGGCGACCTCGTGGCCGACCTCATCGTTTCTATCCCCACCCTGCCCGCCAAAGCGGGGCGGCATCAGGTAGCTAATGACATCCGGCTGGAGCCGGGTGGCGGGGCAAATTTTCTCATTGCCGGAGCGCGGCTGGGCTATCCAATGGCTGCCATCGGCGCCTTGGGCAGCGACGAGTGGGGACATCGAGTGGCAGAGATGGTGCAGGCAGAAGGGGTTGATGTATCCGGGATAAGCCATAACGGCACAACCACCACGGTTATCGTACTGGTTGGGCAATCCGGCGGCCACGTGTTTTTGGGAAAATACGGACACGGCAGTAAAATTGAGTTCCGTCAACCTGCGGTTGACCTCGTTAAAAATGCCGGCGCAATTTTTTGCGCCGGTTACACGCTTTGCGAAGCCCGGCTGGCAGATTTGGCGCTGGATGCCATGCAGTTGGCTAAACAGATGAACATTCCGGTGTTTTTTGACCCTGGCCCGCAAATGGCCGATGCGCCCGCCGGGATGCGCCAACGGGTTTTGCCGTTGGTCAATACGCTGCTGGCAACCGGGAAGGAGCTTCCCCTGTTGGTGCGCGGTGGGGCCGTGGCCAATGTGATGCAGGCCGGGCCAACCACCGTAGTGGTTAAACGTGGCCCTGGCGGGTGCGTTGTTTATCAGCATGAACAGACCGAGCCGCCGGCTGAATTGCCGGGATATCCGGTGCCGGTGGCGGATACATCGGCTGCCGGGGACAGTTTTGACGCTGCGTTTATGGTTGGTGCCGTGTGGGGCTGGCCGGTGGTGCACTGCGCCACCCTGGCCAACGTGATGGGCGCAGCCAAAGTGCAAAAACTGGGGGGCGGGCGAAACGTGCCTACTCTGGCAGAAGTTCAGGCGGTAATCACTCAATTTTCTGTGACGTTGCCGCCGCTGCCTAAATTAGAAGAATGAAAGGATTGTTTCAAGTGGTGCCTCAATTAAAAATTCATCCCGAAGTTCAGGCCGCGCTGGCTGAAAACAGAGCCGTGGTCGCTTTGGAATCAACCTTAATTACGCACGGGTTTCCCGCGCCGGAAAATGTTGAAATAGCCGGCGCCATTGAAAATGCGGTGCGAGAGCAAGGGGCCGTGCCGGCCACCATTGCCCTTTTGCGTGGCGAAATTACCGTAGGCTTAACCCCGGATCAATTGGATTATCTGGGCAAAGCTAAAGGGGTGCGCAAATGTTCGCGTAGAGATTTGCCTATTGTCGTTGCTCGTGGCGAAGATGGGGCCACCACCGTGGCCGGCACAATGATTGTCGCCCGATGGGCCGGAATCGAGATCTTCGGCACCGGCGGCATTGGCGGCGTGCATCGTGATTATCCGTTTGATGAGTCTGCAGATTTGGTTGAATTGGCCCGCACCCCGGTAGCGGTGGTCTGCGCCGGCGCCAAGGCCATTCTCGATTTACCGTTGACCCTGGAGGTGCTGGAAACGCACGGTGTGCCGGTGTTGGGCTATCAAACGGATGAGCTTCCGGCCTTCTACTCTCGCACAAGCGGCTTGCCGGTGGATGCCCGTGTTGATACCCCGGCAGAGGCCGCGGCCATCATCCGGGAAGCGCGTAACCTTGGGTTAGGGGGCGCCCCGCTAATTACCGTACCCGTACCGGCAGCCGACGAATGGCCGGCAGACGAGGCCCAGGGTGTCATTAACCAGGCCATAGCCGATGCTCACGCCAATGAAATTGTGGGTAAAGAAGTTACGCCCTATCTGCTAAATCGGGTCAGCGAGCTTTCCGGCGGGCGCAGTAAAAAGGCCAACACGGCCTTGCTGCTTAACAACGCAAAATTAGCGGCTCAAATTGCCTTGGCGCTAACTGAAAATTAGTTTGACACCAATACCACCCACTTAATAAGGAAGTAACCGTTCAGCCCCTTCCCCATCACGGTGTAGCATCGGGCCTTGTGCCTGCCCACAAGGGACTGTGCTGCTGGGGGGAGTGAACGCTTGCGAAAGGAATCGTAACAATGCCCAAAAAAATCATCATCGATACCGACCCCGGCGTAGATGACTCAATGGCTATCCTGTTTGCGTTCCAGTCGCCGGAAATAGAAGTGGTGGGCCTCACTACAATTTTTGGCAATGTGAACACGGCGCAGGGAACTCAAAATGCGTTGCGGCTGGTTGAGTTTGCCGGGCACCCCGCAGTGCCGGTAGCCCACGGGGCCGAGCTGCCGCTGGTGGTTCCGCTGGATTACATCGCCAATTTTGTTCACGGCGAGGACGGGATGGGCAACACCAACCCGCCTCCGCCGCAGGGGCAAGCAGTTAGTAAACCGGCGGCCCAGTTTATTGCAGAAACCATTATGGCCCATCCCGGCGAAATTACGCTGGTGCCGGTTGGCCCGCTGACAAATATTGCGCTGGCCCTGGCTTTGGAGCCAAAAATTGCCGAAAACGTGGCCGGGGTGGTGGTAATGGGCGGAGCGGCAACCGTAAACGGCAACGTTACCCCCGCCGCCGAGGCCAACATTATCCACGACCCGCACGCTGCCGATGCTGTATTTACGGCGGGCTGGCCGGTTACGATGGTGGGCCTGGATGTAACCATGAAATCGGTGATGTCCGATGCGTATCTGGCCGATCTCAACGCATCCGGCTCCAGAACGGGCGAGTTTATTTACAACATCACCCGTTTTTACCGCGACTTTCATCACGAAGCATACGGAATGAACGGCATTCACACCCACGACCCCTCGGCGGTGGCCTACGTCATCGATCCCGGCCTGTTCATCACCCAAACGGGCGCAGTGCGGGTAATCACCGAGGGCATCGCCACCGGCCAAACTTTGCTGGACCAACGAGGCCGGTGGGGCAGCCCCCACGCCTGGACAGACAAACCCCTGACCAACGTTTGCGTCGATGTCGATTCAGAGCGCCTGCTGGAGCTGTTTAAAGGAGTAATCAGTCAATGTCATTAAGTTAGTGGATAAAGTTGGTTGAGCCTGTCGAAACCAAATCGTCTTCGACAAGCCCAGGCTACATTTTCTTCGGTGTTGCACCTTGAGAACCGCTTAACTTAATGACATTGACTGACAGCCGGCTACTGAATACTCTCCAAAGGAAATCTCATGACCCAACGACGATTCATTATTGATACCGATACCGCCTCTGATGATGCGGTGGCAATTTTGATGGCCCTGCAATGGCCTGATGTTCATGTAGAGGCTATCACCGTAGTTTTTGGCAATATGCCGGTGGAGCAGGGCAGCCTCAATGCCCGGTACACCGTGGAATTGTGCGGGGCGGATACGCCGGTGTACGAAGGCATTGCTCGCCCCCTGTGGCGCGAGCCTCACTATGCCTACTTTTTCCACGGCCCTGATGGCATGGGCGGGATGAATTACCCCGCGCCCCAACGGGCGGCGGTAGCCGGTGATGCCGTAGCCGGGTTGATTCGGCGCTTTGCCGAGACTCCCGGTGAAATTACGCTGGTCACGTTAGGGCCGTTAACCAACATTGCTGTGGCCCTTACCCTTGAACCCCGGCTGGCAAAGTGGGTTAAAGAATGTTACGTGATGGGCGGCGCAGCCTGCACGGTGGGTAACGTTACCCCCGCCGCAGAGTACAACATCTGGTGCGATCCGGAAGCGGCCCGAATCGTATTTCAATCCGGAATGAAAATTTTGATGGTGGGCTGGGAGATGTGCCGGGGGGCGGCAAACCTGAACGACGATGAAATGCAAATGGTCTATAGTTTCGGCACCGAACGGGCTAACTTTGCCATTGATTGCAACAAACACGCCCTCTCAACCAACCGTCAGTGGCTGGGCGACCCCGGCCTCTCGTTGCCCGACCCGGTCACGATGGCCATTGCCCTCAACCCGAATGTTTGCGTGCGGCGCAGCGCCCACTACGTGGAGGTTTCGTGCGATAACGACCTCACCCGCGGCATGACTGTGGTTGACCAGTTGGGCGTCACCAACACCCCCCCCAATATAGATGTGTGCTGGAAAATTGACGCGGCCCTCTGGAAGGAAACCCTCTACCGCACCCTGCGCTGACATGGATTTTGTAACCTTCTCTCTTATCATTGACGACATTGTATTTCCCGATGGGCAAACGGTAATGGGCGTGCTGGGTGGTGGCGGGCCTCAAACCGCGTTTGGAATGAAGTTGTGGGCCGAAAATGTTGGACTGGTGGCTGGTGTGGGCCGCGA
>CAYWSS010000411.1:0-5709 GCA_964460505.1 uncultured Caldilineaceae bacterium
AAAAAACGGGGCCGATATTTCTTTTGCGCCGCTTGAAGACCCCAACATAATTTATGCCGGCTCCAAACTATGGATACCGGCTGTGGACAGTCTACCCCATTCCCCAATCGAATCGGGAGCACCGGAGCCTGAATCTTCGTCACTGCCATCCACCGCTCCCGCCCCTGAACCGGCTGTTGCCATCAATGGCGCGCCTGCCGGAAAAATCGCGTTCAGTTTTTGGAACAACTCCCCTGAGCGCTGCACCTACGAAATCAACATCATCGATGTGCCCGCCTGTTTGACCAACGCGGCAACCTGCCAGGCCAAGCGGCGCATATTATCCCTGAATAACGCCGGCGAACCGGCGCTGTCGCCCGATGGCGAACGCCTGGCGTTTAGGGGGTGGGGGGCAATTGCGGAAAAATTTAATAACGGTCAGCAGAATCACCCCTACTACGGATGCCCCGGCCCCTTTGCCGGGCGCCAATTGGGTCACACCACGCTGGATGGCTCAGACTATTTTAGAATGGGTGGGTTTTGGGAAGACTCCCACCCGGATTGGGCACCCAACGGCAGCCGCCTGCTCTTTGATACCGGGCGTAACGGCGACGGTATCACGCGCATCATGGCCATCAGCGCAGATGGCATGCGAGAGGAAACGCTGCGCCTGGCCGGACAGCAGCCTTCGTGGGCACCGGACAGTGAACGCTTTGTTTATCGCGGCTGCGACCTGAGCGGCAACCGCTGTGGTTTGTGGCAAGCAACAGCGCTGCCCGTTGAGGCCTGGGATTTGGGCCTCAACCTGATTGGGCCGGTGCTGAACGAACCACAAGCCGCCCACCCCGATTGGTCGCCCGTGGGGGAAGTAATTGTGTTCCAGAGCGCGGCCGGCGGTAGTTGGGATTTGTATCTTATCAACGCCGATGGGTCAGAGCGGCGGCAGCTCACCAACAGTCCCGGCATCGAGGGCTTGCCGGTTTGGTCGCCGGATGGGCAATGGATAGCGTATCTGGCTGATGAGGGCGGTAATTGGGGCATCCGGATTATTCGGCCTGATGGCAGTGAGCGCCACCAGCTCTTTTCATTTGACGGCGGAATTTTCACCCCGCTGGCCGTACCTCCCTACGGTTCCCGTGACTGGATAGACGAACAAATAAGCTGGTCGCGTTAATTACGGCTCCGACTCCACGTCGCCAATTACGGTCCATTTGCGCCCCTGTACAGGAGAAGTGAGCGCCGGCAGCGCCGCAGGCTGAGAAACACCCGGCCTGTCGCCGGCGTTAACCACCACCACCGGGGGCGGCTGAGTCCCCGCCCCCTGTGCTCCAATCCGGGAACGGGTAAGCACATACGTAATTAGAATTGTGGATGGAATACTGGCCGCCGCCCCAAGAACAACACCCAAAACCACAGCCAGTGCATCGGTACTGATTTGTACCCCGGCGGTGATGCCGAATGTTACCGCCAAAGTAACCCCGATTATTATTATGCCTCGCTTCATTTGCTGTCCTCAGTACGGCGAATAAGCGAGTCAACAAATTTGCAAATTTACAGTGGCGGCCTGAAGCAAATATATTCACTGACTCACAGACTCGCTTATTTGCTGACTCTATTTTATCAAACGCAATTGGTGGCCAAACACTGTTTTCAGACTTTTGCGGGGAAAAAAGCGCGTTGGCCCTCCATTCGTACCGGTAGCAGCCAGCGGAGTGGTTTCCGGTGCGGTCAGGGCAAATCGTGGATTTTCGCCGTTGTATCGCAATTGAAGGTCACTCACCGTCTGCCTGATGTCACTATCCGAAATATACGCAGCTTGAAATCGGGTAATGTGCCCCTTGGCCACCAATACAAAATCACCGCGCCCCAACAATTTTTCAGCACCGGTGCCGGGGATACCGGCGGCAAGGCGGGCATCATCGGCGCCGGCTACGCTGCCCACCAGCCGCACCGGGAAGTTGCTGCGCGTGAGCGATCCAATGGTGGCGGCCAGCGGTTTTTGAGTACATGCAATCAGATGGATGCCGGCGCTGCGGCCCCGCTGGGTGAGGCGGGTCATCAGCCTGTCCATTGCTTTGCCACCCTGTTCCATTAAATCGGCCACTTCGTCAATAAAAATAATCAGGCGCGGGTTGGAGATATTTTCCCGGTCACGTCGAATCATCTCGGTCACCATCTCTCCTAACAAAAAAATGGCCTGATGCACGTCATCCACCACGGGTCGCAGCAAATGAGGCAGCGCGCAGTCTGCCTCCGGCCTGGCCAGCGAGACAAACCCGTTACGTTTGGGGTCAATGAACAACATTTGCACCTCGCCCAGCCGATTGTGCAGGGCCAGCGACAAAGCCATACAGCGGGCCAGGGCCGTTTTACCGGAACCGGTCGTTCCGGCCACCAGCACATGAGCCACCTCCGGCGACGAAAGACGCAGCAGCAGCGGCAACCCGGAATCGTCCAATCCCAAAAGCGCCGTTTGACGCGGCAGGGGGTCTAGCTGCCGGTTCAATTCAAGGAAATGAATAGTTTGGGCATCGGCCCGGGGAACTTCAATCTGTACCGTTGACCCCTGCCGGGCAATGCGTATGTTGGGTGCCCCCAGGCGCAGGGCAATTTCTTCCGAGAGGGCTGAAATACGGGAAACCTTTGCCGAAATGGCTGGCAGCGCCTGAAAACGTATCCAGCGCGGGGTAATCATTCCACCCACAACCCGGGCCGGAACGCGATGGCTGGACAGCACCATTTCAATCTGGTCTGCCTGATATTCTAATGCTTGCTGAATGGGTTCTGCCCCGGATAAACGCAAAACAATTCCTCTCGCCAATTATTTGATGTTCTAATTTTACTAGAACACACGTTCTATTGTCAAGGGGGAACGCAAAAAAAGACCCGATTTTAAGGTAACCGAGTCTTTCAAATATCCGGATGTTGTGGGTTCATCAAGTTGCGCTATACCCATAAGCTATTGGGAATACAGCACAATTCGATGAAAATTTTTTTGCAGACAAAATATCTGCAATTTGTTGCTGTCTCAGGAATGAAAATTAATTAACTTACCTATTTTCTCATATTGCGTATTGCGTAAATTTTGCTCTTTACGGAGTACGTAATACGTAATAGGTTGCCCTCACCAATTGGGTAAGTTATTTACGCACCATCCCTTAATTAGGCAGCAACTGAAGCAGCTTTGGCTTTGTTAAGCGCTTTAACCAGGCGCGACTTCCGCCGGGCAGCATTATTGCGATGAATACTGCCCTTTTGAGCAGCCTTATCCAGAGCCTTTGCAGCTTGTTGCACCGAAATTTCAGCAATTTCCAGGTCGTTTGCAGCAATTTCCAGGCGAGCTTTCTTTACAAAAGTTCGAGCGGTGGTCTGGTAATAGCGATTTCGTTGTTGCCGTCCAGGGTTTTGCCGGGCGCGCTTGGCAGATGATTTAATGTTAGCCAACTTGATCCTCCAAAACTAAACTTTCTAACCCAAAGTGGGTGAATTATTTACACACAAAGTTGAATGTTAATACAACGCCTCAATTTTGTCAAATTGAACATAATCAGCGCGGCAAACTTAGCGGTAAGCGGGAAAATGTTACAGGCTATAGCAAAATTTGGCAAAAATCAGGCGCGGTTCAATTGCTCAGGAATGGCCCAACCGCGAGATGTGTCTTGCTATTATCGCTAAGCCACAAGGTCTGGCGTGTGTCGAAATTGGGTTTGGTAGAGATGGGCATACAATCCCTCCCGGGCCAACAGTTCCTCGTGGGCAGATCGATCTCCACTGCAGCGACCCTGTTCCACCAGACGCCCTTGATCCATCACCAAAATGACATCAGCGGCCAGGATGGTACTAAGGCGGTGGGCAATTACCAGACTGGTACGGTCCTGCATAATGGTATCCAATGCCCCTTGAATAAGGGCTTCACTCTGGCTGTCAAGGTTACTGGTGGCCTCGTCCAGGACCAGCAGGCGGGGGTTCTTAAGAATAACCCGGGCAATGGCGATTCTCTGCTTTTCCCCTCCGCTCAAGCGGTAGCCACGTTCACCCACCACCGTTTCATATCCATCTGATAATCCAACAATAAAATGATAAATATTAGCGGCCTGACAAGCCGTTTCAATTTCGGATTGGGTGGCATCGGGTTTGGCGTAAAGCAGGTTGGCCTTGATGGTATCGTGAAACAGATAGGTTTCTTGCGTCACCATCCCAATGGCCGAAACCAATGATTTTTGGGTGACATCCCGAAGATCGTACCCGTCCAGACATATCCGGCCATGGGTGGGGTCATAGAGCCGGGGCAACAGGTAGCTAATGGTGGTTTTTCCGGCTCCACTCGGGCCAACCAGGGCCGCCAGTTGACCTGGTTGAATTTCAAAACTAATATTTTCGATGGCCATGCTTCGGCTGGGCACCTTGGCCGGCGTTGCCGGCGAAGGCCCATTTTCGCTGCCCGACGAGCGATCTATCGTCAGGCCCAATGCTCCTGCCCCACCGTCGCCACCTGCTGTATAGCTAAATGACACATCATCGAAGGTAACGCGTCCCCCAACCTTGTTCAGATCAATAGCATCGGGCTTGTCTTCAATTTCAAGAGGCAGATCAAGAATTTCAAAAACGCGTTCAAAGCTAACCATACTAGTGGCCAACTCAATATGGGCGTTACTCATAGCGCTGAGCGGGCCATACAACTGGTTCAGGTAAGCCCCAAAAGCCACAATGGTGCCAACCGTAAATACCCCCAAGATAACCAAATAACCACCCACTCCAAAAACCACGGCTGTGCCTATGGCGCTTACCAACCCCAGCCCCATAAAGAACCAGCGGCCAATCATTGCCGAACGAACCCCAATTTCAGCTACTTGACCACTGTTTTCCTGAAATTTCTCCATTTCGTTTGCTTGCCGGCCAAATAGTTTAACCAGTAACACCCCGCTAACATTCAGCGTTTCATTCATCAGCGCGTTCATTTTTGCATTTAGGTTCATGCTTTCGCGGCGCACTTCGCGCAGTACCCGCCCTACCCGCCGGGTTGGCAAAATGAACAGCGGCAAAATTATGACGCTCAAAAGAGTCAAGCGCCACTCCAGCATAACCATAATAGTCAGAGTTGAAACCACGGTGATAATGTTGGTGATTACAGTGATAAACGTGCCGGTCAACGCCCTTTGTGCGCCGACCACATCGTTATTCAGCCGGCTCATTAATTCCCCGGTCCGTGAATGGGTAAAGAATCTTAACCCCATGCCATGCAGATGGTTAAACAGAGCATTGCGTAAATCGGCAATCAGGTGCTCACCGATGGTAGCGCTAAGGTAACGCTGTCCCAGGCCAATAAAGGCATTGATGATAGGAATACCAATCATGCCCAGTGTTAACCAAGCCAGGCGGGTTACATCCTGGTTGGGTAAAGCATTATCAATTAAATCCCGATAAAGAAGGGGAGGGATTAGACTAAAGCCGGTAATGGTAAAAATGGTAATCAGCAAGCCCACAGTTTTGAGCCGATAAGGTTTGGCATACCCCCACACGCGTCGTAACAGGGCCAAGCTGACTTGAGGCCGATCTCGTTCTTCATCATAACGTATGTAGCTCCACCAACCGCCGCCATGAAACATAGTTCTTCTCGCTTTGTTATAGATATTCAGATAATGTTTTGGGTAGTGGCAGTGCCTTGTGCCTGTTCTACGTGGCAACCACAAGGGTACGCCACTACGGATCCAAAATCCTTTTCTTAAAAAC
>CAYWSS010000412.1:0-5702 GCA_964460505.1 uncultured Caldilineaceae bacterium
CGCGAACCCCCTTCTCGGTCCCGGTGAGGATCACCGGCACGGTCACGTCGAGGGTCCCGCCCCAGTAGCGGGCGAGGTGGTTCCAGGGCATGCGCACGGCGAACTCGGTCTCGCGCGCTGCAAAAAAAGCTTGGCGGTGTGGCGAGAAATACGCTACCCGCCACAAGTATCGCCGGGGCCACCACCCAGCCTCGTGGCAGCGGTTGCAGCGCCCGTTCAGCTTCGCGACCCAGCGCCGCAGTGGCCAGTGCGCAAAACCAGGCCACCGCCGGCAGCGCGGCAATGGAGCGCAGCGATTGCGGGGCTTCAAAATCTACGCTGAAAATGCCGCCCAGCAGGGCCACGGGCAGCAAAATCAGAAAAAACAGATTGGCCGGGTAACGAGTGCGATACAGGGCCAGCCCGATGCCCAACACAAACAGGGCAGCCATCACCGCATCGAGCATGGGTTCGCCGGGCAGGTTGTGTCGCCCGTTTTTGTCGCCGGCCATGTTAAACATCAGCAGGTGTTTCCGGCTGCTTTGCCACAGGGCCTGGCTCAGGTCGGCCTGGTCCCGTTTGGTTAAAATGGAAATTTGTTGGGTGCGATACCAGAACGCATCCGGGTTGTCAAGCGCGAATTTGACCACGGGCATCACCACCAGCCAGACTGATACCAGCAAAATGACGGTGACTCCAACATATCGTTTCCAGCCGCCGGCGCGCAGCGCCGACAAAACCGGCGGCCACCAGCGAATCATGGCAACGAGGGTGAAGATAACCAGCGCCAGCCCAAACAGGCGAAAAGCGGTGTAGAATATCAGGCCCAATCCCATAGCCAGCCCGGCCCACAGGGCATCGCGCAGGTAGCCACGGCGCAGCAATCGGGTGAGAAAAAAGAGGCTGAGAAACTCAAAAAATGGGGCATCAACGCCGGTCATGGCGATGCGGCTAAAATTGACGTGCCAGCGTGAGACCGCAATAAAAAAGGCCAGCGCCAGTCCAAAGCGTGGCCCGCGCAGAACAGCCCCAAATAAAAAGGCGGCCACAATCCCGGCCATGCCAAAAGCTACGCTGACCAGTCGCATGGCGGTGATGGTATTGCCCAGCCAACTCAGGGCCATGGTGTACAATGCCAACAGGTGGCCGGTAACATTGATAGCCGGATAGAACACCGGGCGATAGCTGCTGGTTTCCATCATCCGGCGGGCTTGCAGCCCGGCTTCGGCCTCGTCGTACCAGATGCCAAAGGGGAGCTCGGTGAGGTTGTAGACACGCAGGAATAGCCCCAGTAGCAAAATGATGCCCAACACGATTACAATGTTTCGATGGGGGAAATAACGGCGCAACTCCTCGCGGAACGGAAGGGTCGGGGTCAGGATTATAGTTCCGGTACTGAACAGAATGATACTGACCAGATAAAGCCACCACGCCTGGAGGCGGGCATCGTCCTGCTCGAAAAACGTGTAGCCAAGACCGGAAATCCCTGCTGCCACCAGCATCGACCAGATGCCCACATTACGCCGCCACCCCTGATGAATGGCCAACCTGCCTGTCAGTTGGGGATTGGCGAGGGTGACTTTAAAATTGGGGTAGAGTAAATTGCCCACGGCCAGGGCAAACACAATAGCCGCAATGCCGTACAGGAGCAGTCCATCCCACATCGAGCCTTGGCTGAAGAAATATTGAGCAGTCAGGGCCAACACCAACCCAACACCGGCCAGGGCCAGCCGGTTGATGGTCTGGCGGGGGCGCAGGCGGGATGCCGGTTCAAATTCTGTTGTGGGTGGATCTGGCTCGGCAGCGGTTACAGACATGGCAAATAAAAAGAGTCGTGTTAATAAAATAATTCGGGGTGGATTCTACTCCACGCCTTGCAGAGTTGCAAGTCGCAGAGTTGCAGGTCGCACAGTCGCAGGTTACTGAAAACTCCGCACAACTAAGGTGACAGTCACTTTTGCCTCAAATTCAAGGTCGATTTTGAAAAATATGGCGCATTTTTGACCCATTTAAGTGACTGTCACCTGTTAAAAATATTTCTGCGGAGTTCTCAGCAGGTTACAAGTTGCAGACTCGCAAATTCGCCCATTCGCAGATTCGCTTATTCGCAGATTCTACTTCATCTCGTCCAGCGGAAACCAGACGGCTTCCGGGGTGACGGTTTCGTCCGGCTCCGGGCCGGTATCGGACCAGCCTTCGCTTTCCAGCGTCATCACCGGCTGGACGCTCATATCGTGGTCGCAGGTAATCTGGCACGCGAGGCGAGCCTGGCCCAATAATTCTCGGTCGAGCAGTTTGTCATATTCGGCGGCGGTCATGGTGTTGGGTTCACCTTCTGTAAATTCTACGCGGCAGGTGGTGCAGCGGGCATTTCCCCCGCAGCGATGGCCAATATTGGTTCCCTGCTCTTTTATGGCAAGAACCAGTCGCTTCCCGTCCTCTACTTCAAATGTTTTTCCATCGATGGTTAATTTTGGCATTGTGTGGCTCCTTTGAATTAATATTTTCTGATTTACAGTCTGCGTAACGTAATGAGTAATGGTAATCTGATTGGGGCAACAATGACTTCATTTCGCAAGCAGACATTTTCCGGGCAAGCGCCCAGCCTCGTTTTTTGACCACGACTAATTGTTGAAAATATGGTCGCGACCCCATTGATGGCTGCTTGATTGTTCCTTCTTAAAACTGACGGTGGAAATCTGTTTAGCCATCTATTCTCCAAACTACCATCTTGTTGTAACACATTCCTGAGACTTGATTTTATGTATGTTTGGCCAAAAATCAAAAACGTGCCGGTAACAATTGAGCGCCCGCGCCCCGGTTAATTCCCTTACTTTGACAATGCGCCATCATCTGGTAAAATCGACGTTTGAGTGTAATTGGAGAAGAGCATGTCCGCTATCAAAAATCTATGGAGCCGTTTCGATGGCCCGCTCAAAGTAGGGATTTGCTGCGCCCTGCTGGGAATTGCCCTGACCATCATTGGTATTTTCAGAGACCCCACCACGCCCGTCACTTTGTGGTCTCTGTCGATGGGCAGTTTAATCTCCGGGGGCGTGTGGGGGCTGGTCAGTTGGGCCATTGCCACTGCCGCCGTCGAGGTGGAATCTGATGTGCAGCAATCTCAATTAGAGGCAGACCAGGCTTCCGCCTCTGCCGAATAAAATATGTCCCGTTTCAGCTTAATTTCAACCGGTCTGCCGGGCCTGATTGGGTCGATGTTGTTGACCTTTACCTGCATTTTTGTCATGGCTCAGGGATTAATTCCTGCCATCATCAGCCGGCCCCTCATTGTGTGGGGGCTGTTTTTATTTTTGCTCACATTTTCTGTGCTGGAAATCCCGATCATGATTTTTAGCATGCAGAAGATGATTGAAAGCGTCAACCCAAAAGCAAAATATGTGGTGCTGTTAACCAATACGGCCTACACCTTCTTTGCCTCGGTTTACGCGGCTCCGTTTATTCTACTCACCGGCCAGAGCTCGCTCGAAATCGCAGCGGGTGGGGCGCTGGCCTCGCTCAGCATTGTTAGATTTATTACTTCACTGGTGTTTTTACCTCATGACAAATAATTTTAATCTCACTGAAATCAAGGCTCTGGCCATCGATATGGATGGTGTTTTGTGGCGTGGCGATACCCCGCTGCCGGGCTTCAACAAGCTGTTTGATTTTCTGCAAAGCCGCAACATTCCCTTTATGTTGGCCACCAATAACGCCGGCAAAACACCCGAGCAATATCAGGAGCGATTTGCCGGTTTTGGCGTGTCCATCAAACAGGAAAACCTGATGACCTCGTCGCTGGCAACCGCCGCTTATCTGACCAACGAGATTGGCAGTGGCAAACTGGTTTACGTGGTTGGGCAGGATGGATTGCGCCAGGCGATGAGCAGCGCCGGCTTCACGGTGGTCGAAGACTCCAGCCGGCCGGTAGATGCGGTGGTGGCCGGCATCGATTTTACGATTACCTACGAAAAATTGAAGCACGCCACCCTGCTCATTCGGCGGGGAGCGCGGTTCATCGGCTCTAACGGAGATGTGACCTTCCCCTCCGAAGAGGGCTTTTTGCCGGGAGCCGGTTCAATTTTGGCCGCAATTGAGGCCGCCACCGGCGTTAAACCGACGCTGGTCGGCAAGCCGGAACGGCTGATGTTTGATATTGTCGCGCAAAAACTGGGCAGTGATCCCGCTCACACGGCGATGCTCGGCGACCGTCTGGGAACCGATATTCTGGGCGGGCAGCGGGCCGGTCTCAAAACCATCCTGGTTGAAACCGGTGTTGATGATAGAGACTCCGTGTCCACAAAAGGTATTCAACCGGACGCGATTTTCAGCGGAATCGACGAGCTGGTTGATGTGTGGCAACAACAACTTTAACCCGAAAGCAGTTCGATATGACAAAACCTCTAAACATTGCCCACCGGGGAGCGCGCAGTCTGGCCCCGGAAAATACGTTGGCCGCGGCTCAAAAAGCGTTGGACGTTGGCGCAGATATGTGGGAGCTGGATGTGGCCGTTACCGCCGGTGGCGAACTGATTGTAACCCACGACGACTCTCTGGCCCGCACCACAAATGCGGAAAGCCTGTTCCCGGACCGTGTTCCGTGGCATTTTACAACTTTCACCCTGGCCGAAATCAAAACCTTGGATACCGGCATTCCATTCATAAAGCGTGATTTTTTTGAGCAAATTGCTGCCGGCGAAGTTTCCCCGGCGGAACAGGAAGCTTTAATTGGGGAACCCATTCCCACCCTGCGCGAGGCGCTGCTTTTTACCCGCGAGCGCAACTGGCGGGTGAATGTGGAAATCAAGCGGGTGCCGCCCCCCATGGAATCATTCCCCATTCCCCAAAAAGTGGTGGCCCTCATCGAAGAACTGGATATGGTTGAGCAGGTGCTCATCTCTTCGTTTTTTCCGTTTTACCTCAAATCGGTCCGTGAGCTAAATTCTGCCATCGATACCGCGGTAATCACCATGGGGCCACTATCGCCGGCACTGTACCACTATTTTTTGCCGCCCGATCCGGATTTTGTGCTTACGTCGCAGTACTACTTTGACGGCAGCAATCCGGTATCATTCCTGGCAGAGTTGGGCTGCCCCACGTATCATCCTCGCTACCCAATGATAACCACTGAGGAAGTGAAGCGTCTTCAATCAGCCGGAATTACCGTGAACATCTGGAGCGCCAACGACCGGGGCCACATGCAGCGTCTGGTCGATGCCGGCGTGGATGGTATATTTACCGATTTCCCGCAGGTGTTGGCCGGGGTTCTGGGAAACTGACATCAATTTTTCTTACCTGATGGGCAATGATCTGATTGATAAAATGTTAAAAAATCCCGCGGACAATCAAGACCATCCCCGTTAAAATCAGTGGGATGCCGATAACTATCCCAATCCCAGTAAAACTGACAACAATGCCAAGGCCAATTGCCATCAGCCCCAGCGCGATGGTGATGAGCCGCAGCACACCGTTCAGGGCAAACTTTGCCAGCCGGATGGCCAGAATAATCGGCCACAATAAAAAAGTGATACAACCTCGCATTTTGCCTCGCTTAATCTTCTAAATCCGGACAATCCGGTTGCTGCATAAAAAAGGCTAAACCACAAAGGTCACAAAGAGAGCGCAGAGAAAATAAAATATCGAAACTACTTCCCCCCCTCTAACTCCCCCCCCCCGATTCGGGGGGGATTGAGGGGGGGGTAAAAACGGCAAAAGGACGCTAC
>CAYWSS010000413.1:0-5694 GCA_964460505.1 uncultured Caldilineaceae bacterium
TACTTGTTATTTTGTTGGTTGTAGCGTTGGTGCCGGCGGCCTGTGGTGGGCAGCCCGCAGCGGAACAGCCGGCCGCCAAGTCTATCACCATTAAGCTGGGCGAAAATCCCTGGTCCGGCTCGCAGGTAAATGTGGCTGTGGCCAAGGCTTTGCTGGAAGATAAATTGGGCTATTCGGTGGAGATTGTGACCATCGATGAGAATGCCCAATGGCCTGCGCTGGCCGGCGGTGATCTGCACGCCAGCCTGGAAGTGTGGCCCTCCGGCCACGCCGAAAATATGGCCCAATACATTGATGACCAAAAGGTGGTGGAAAACGGCGGGCCGCTTGGCCCGGTGGGTGAGATTGGCTGGTTTATGCCCACCTATGTGCTGGATGAACATCCCGAACTGGCCACCTGGGAAGGTTTCCAGAACGCGGACAATGCCAAACTGTTTGCCACCGCCGAAACCGGCGACAAGGGCCAGTTTTTGGCCGGTGATCCCAGTTGGGTGCAGTACGATGCTGACATCATCAAGAATCTGGACATCGAAATGGAAGTTGTCACCGCCGGTTCCGAAGAAGCAATTTTGGCCGCGTTGGATTCGGCCAACAGCCGCAAAGAGCCGCTGGTGTTCTACTTCTGGACGCCCCACTCCGTACACGCCCAGTACGACCTGACCCAGGTTAAACTGCCGGCCTACAGCGATGAATGTTACGCCAAAGCCGATTCGGGCGGCGTTGACTGCGCTTATCCTTCGGATGAGTTGTTTAAAATTTTCTCGGCTAATTTGAAGGATGTGGCCCCGGATGCCTACACGTTTCTCAAGAATTTCAACTACACCACCAAAGATCAAATTTCGATGATTGCGGCGGTGGAGTTGGACGGCAAGAGCGCCGAAGAAGCTGCCGCAGCCTGGATTAAAGATAACGAAGCTACCTGGAAAGCCTGGCTGCCTTAATTGTAATTTGAAAGAGATAACAAAAAACACGCCCTGTTGTTTGAGGGCGTGTTTTTTAATTAATGGTGAGCCAGCGTCAACCGAACCTCTGCGCTGAGGGCGGGATTAAAATTGACGGTAAAGGGACGCAGCCGCCGCAAATCGACTACGGCAAAATCCTGCAGGTGCTGCTCGATAAACTTTTCCAGCCGCTCGTACTTAAGGTCGAGTTTTTGCAGCGCTTCATTTTCCTCTTCCTGCGCAATGCGGCTTTGGGCCGCTTCATTGAGTTCGGCCAGCGTCTGCTGCAACACCGCCTGCCGTTCTGGTGAGTTGGGTTCGGTGGCTTTGAACCGTTGGTCCATTTCATCCAGCATGGTGTGGGTGGCGTAGGGCCACTGTTCGCACAGCACCAGCCAGGCCAGCGTGTGCGAGGCGTTTTTTAGCAAATCAGGTGTCGATGAGCCGGTTTCTGATTGCTGGTTTTTGATGAGTACCCGCACCAGCCGGTAAATATTGACCATCCGTTTGAGCCGGCGCGGATTGGGATCGAGGAACGGGTGCAAGCCGAGAAAAGCTTGCCGCTCTTCCGGGGTAAAAGGCACTTCTACTGTGTCAAAGGCGCGTTCCTCAATGGGTGGAGGTGTGCCGGGGGCGGCAGGTAAGATTTTTCCAAAGCCGCCCAACCATTCTCCGGTATCTTCCTGGTTAAAATTGTCCCCTATTTGGTTATCGCCCGGTTCGAGGACTTCGTCGTCATCTTCCGCTTCACCATCAATTTCTCCCGGCTCGATTTCTTCCCGCAGGAATTTGGGAGCCGGGGGCGAGGGCTGCGGCAGGGGCGGAATATTACCGGGCTGCATCCCCATCAGCGAGCCGAGGTAGTTGCGCAAATCGGCCGGGCGCGGCTCCGGGATGCTGAACGGAATCTGCACAATTTTATCCAGATATTCGTAGCCGGTAATCTCTGCTTCGGACAGCACCCTGCCGTAATGCTCCTCTACGGCCTGGGTAATAATCCGGGCGTCAAGGGCCAGGAACACAATAAAGCGGTCCAGTTCCAGCAGCAGTTTGGTGGCTTCCAGTACCTCCACCGCTTTGCGCGGATCGCAGCGGTCAAGGTCATCAATAAAAATGACCACTTTGGTCTGCGGGGGCAGATTGCCGACAAAATCTTCAAGATCGCCCCGGATGCGCCCCATAAAACCGATGTCTTCTTTGTAATCACCGGTGGCAAACATATCAACCACCCGCCGGCTGGCAGAGGTAGAAAAGAGGCTGACAATTTGCGGCGCCACCATCAGTAAAAATGCAATCACGCTGGATAACCCACCGGATATTATCCGGGCCAGATTGTCTGTGTAACTCCACACAAACCCCACTGAAAAAATACCAATAACGATGGCGATGAGCGTGTAAGGCAGCAGCCTGCTTTCCAGCTTTTTCCACTGGCGCAGAAGGTTGCGCTTTAAATTGAAGCGCAGTTGGCCGTACCAGCCCATCTCTTTTTCGATAGTGCCGAAAATCTGCTCGACCAACCCGGCCCACAATTTGTCGCTGCCGTTGTAATCCCACGCCTCAAATCGAACCACCAGTGTATCGGCGTGGAGCAGCCGGTTGGTTGGTTTGATGCGCTGCCACCACCGCCGCCGGTCTTCCGGGTCGCCCAGATTGTCGCCGATGGCGTTGGCAATTTTGTCCATTAAAAACGATTTGCCGGTGCCCCACGCCCCGTAAACGCCGATGGTTAACGGCGGCTGCGTGTTCTTGTCCCGAATCAGGCGCGCAAAGGCGTCCACGTAGTGGCTAAACCCAAGCCGGTCCTCGCCGCCAATCAAATCGTTGGCAGCGGTCAGGTCGTCAGAGGTAGTGCGCCGGCGCACAAAGCGTACCGGCTCGGTGATTAGCTGTACATTGAGTTGCTCCAGCACCGGCTTGATGGGCAGGCAAACCGTTTGCCCCTCACTTGCGTCGATGATTACCCCGGCAGCCCGGTTGTCGTCGAGGGTGAGCACCAGCGCCCCCACATCACCCGATGCGGCAAAATCCGGGTCTTCGATAATGAATGAGCTTTGATATTCTGTGCGGGTGTGGCGCAACAGGCTGTCAACTTGTATGTGATCTATTTTACCCTGAGTGTAACCGGTTTCTGCGCCAAACTTGCAAATATTCAGCCCCTCTTCCGGCGCGGTTGCGCCTGCCACCGCTTTTTCGTTGGGCAGGGTGGATACAAAGCTGCGATCACCGCTCACCGTTACCAGCGCAGCAATCGCCGTTTCTGAGCGCTCAACCCGATCCACAGCACCAATTTCATTGATCTCAAGGTCTGCCCCGTCGGACAGCGCTGGCTGGGTAATCAACATTCCCTTTGCCATGCGCAGACCGGGCAGCAGCAGTTGCATTACCCCGCTATTTTGATTGGTGACCAGCGCAGTGATGGTGCCGATATAATTGTGTTCGTTGGTGGCACTGAACGCAATGCCGGGCATCAGTTCATCGTAGCGTTGGCCAGGGCCGCCGGGTTGGCTGTAGGGGCCAAAATCAGGGGGTTCGGCGGAGGGAGATGGAGTGTCAGGCTCGCCATTCTCCTCCTCCTCCGGTTCTTCAGAAATAAAGGGGGCTTCGGAAACAATCGGCGGCGCCTCAGACTCGGAGATATTTGATTGCGCAAAATCAATTTCTGCCGGCTCGGAGAGGTCCTGTTGCTCAGGGGGACTCGGTTCCGCTTTCTCCAGGTCGAGCGCCTGGTAGAACTTTTCTGCCGCCAGACGCACAAATTTGGAAGAGTCGTTGGTCAGGTAATCGCGCAGGTTCACTTCCAGCACGGGACCCCGGGCGAGAGCTTGCGGCCCGTCGAAGACCCAGAAGCGGTTGTTTTCAAAATTGGTCAACAGGCCGTATTTGATTTTTGCTTGCTCGGCCCAACGCTGTAACTCTGTGTCGGTGTTGCGCTCGTTGCTGAACCTCCCAATGGCGTGAACCCCAACGGCCATCTGCAAGCCACGGTAGCCGGCCACCAGCGGGAAGAGTTCGTCCTGAAAATGTTGGAAGGGTGATCCGTCAACAAACTGTACTTCCCAGCCCAATGTCTCCAGTGCCGGGCGCACAAACATATCGGCGACATCTTCCGGGGCAAGGGTGGATGCTTTTTTGCTGCCGGTAATCTGGTCAAAATCGGCCACCAATGCCGCAATCCGCTCGTAACCGGGGCGGTGTTTGCGCAGGCGGTCGGCTACATCGGGCGAAATATTGAGCGCTTTAAGCAGGCTGTCATCCATTGGCCGGCATCTCCGTGTAAGATAGGTGGGCGGGATTATGTTTGATTATATCACATAATTTCCGGGCTTACTTTGCCGGGGGCAACATTTGACAAGTTGCGCTACTTTATGTAAATATACTACCAGGCTATACTGGTTCACCCCCCTCCCTAACCCTCCTCCTGCCAGGGGGAGGGGGCTTAAAGAATTTAATCACCAATCTCAAAGCGAGTGACCCATGCCGGATAAACGGCATAAAAAACAAATCCGTTTTACATGGCAGTCGCCGGTAGTCTGGCTGTTTCTTGCTATTTTAATTTGCGCAAACCTGGCGACGTTTTTTGTTCTGTGGATTTTGTTAAGTAATCCGGGCGCTGTTTCCGGTAGAAACAGTTTGGCAAACGCCTCATCGTTTTTGCTG
Organism: uncultured Caldilineaceae bacterium; assembly: GCA_964460505.1. Classification (GTDB taxonomy): domain Bacteria; phylum Chloroflexota; class Anaerolineae; order 4572-78; family J111; genus J095. The sequence goes on from CAYWSS010000413.1 coordinate 4,599, forward strand.
CCAAAACCCACCCCGGCCGTCAAGCCAACCGCCACGGCCACACGGGTGGCTGTCTATCTGCCGACAGCAACCGTCAGCCCGACGCCCAGCCCCAGCCCGTTGCCAACGGCCACAGCCACCACCCCGCCCCCGGCCATTATTGCACCTTTGCCCACGGCAGCCCCGGCCCCTGAAATTAAGCACGTCATCATTATCAGCATCGATGGCTTGCGGCCCGACGCCCTGTTTTTGGCCCACACCCCCACGCTCGACACGCTTATCGAGCGGGGCGCGTATTCGGATAACGCTCAAACCATTTCACTTAGCATTACGCTGCCCGGCCACGCCTCGATGCTGAGCGGGATGCTGCCGGAAAAGCACGGCATTAAATTTGGCTTGCCCTACATTGGCTGGCCGGGCATGAATGGCCCCACCCTGTTTACTGTGGCGCACGACGCCGGTTTAAGTACCGGAATGATTTTTGGCAAAGATAAGTTGAGCTACATTGCGCTGCCCAACTCGGTTGATATTCTGTTTGGCGAAAACGTCCACGACGCCGAGATTAGAGATCAGGCCATAAAAACTATGGCGCAGGCTCTGCCCGCCGCGCTGTTTATTCACTTTCCCGATACGGACCGCGTGGGGCACGAGTACGGCTGGATGTCGGAAAACCAGCTTCAATCCATAAATTATGTTGATGGGCTGATTGGTGAAATTGTGACTCTGCTGGAGCAACAGGGGGAGTTTAACAGTACGCTGCTGATTGTGTCGGCAGACCACGGCGGGCACGGGTTGGGGCATGGAGACGATTCGCCGGAGGACCGAACTATTCCGTGGCTGGCTGTTGGCCCCGGCGTTACGCCCGGTGTCAAACTGGCCAGCCACATTAATACCTTTGACACGGCTGCTACAGCGGCCTATGCCCTAAAATTGCCCATTCCCGAAGTATGGGATGGACAACCGGCGCTGGAGATTTTTGGGCCTGTTGCCGGGGAATAAAAAAAGCAGGGGGGGATTTTTTCCCTGCTCCCTGCTCCCTGCTCTTTACTCCCGCCTTTACCACCCGCCGCGGCGGCCACCCACGCCGCGGCCACCCGTCGTCTGTCGCCCCCTCGTG
>CAYWSS010000414.1:0-5691 GCA_964460505.1 uncultured Caldilineaceae bacterium
GGGCGCGGAAGCAACTGATCTGGACGGGCTCCCCGACCAACGGGGCGGGCGCGAAAAACACGGGGTGGTCGTTGCCGGCGCCCTGGCCAGCCGCCCCGACCTGGTTTTGTGCGACGAGCCGGTCAGCGCTCTGGATGTATCGGTGCAGGCGGCGGTGCTCAACCTGCTGCTGGAAATTCAGCAGGAATACGACACCACCATGCTTTTTATCGCCCACGATTTGAGTGTGGTGCGTTTCTTTTCGGATCAGGTGGCGGTTATGTACCTGGGCCAAATAATGGAAATTGGCCCGGCAGAGGCCATTTACGCCCCACCCTACCACCCCTACACCGAGGCGTTGCTGTCGGCGGTGCCCATCCCCGACCCATCGGTTGAACAAAAGCACATCCGCCTGGAAGGCTCGGTGCCCAGCGCCATCAGCCCCCCCGGCGGCTGCCGCTTTCATACCCGCTGCCCCCGGCGACACCTGATGCCCGATGGCGGCCACCTGTGTGAAACTGAAACGCCAATCTGGCGTGGAGCAGGAGAGGGACACCGTGTTTTCTGCCACCTTTCTCTTGATACATTACGCACGTTTGAGCCAATCATTAAACCAACGGAGGAAACTCAGCATGCTAGTTAAAGATTGTATGACCCGCCATCCGATTATGGTATCGGAAACTGCTCCCGCCGCCAAGGCGCAGGAAATTATGATGGAGAACAAAATCAGGCACCTGCCCGTGGTGGGCGACGGCAAGCGACTGCAGGGGCTGGTTACCCGCCAGACTCTGGCTATGAAACCGGATACGTTGAGCAGTTTAAGTGTTTGGGAAATTACCCGCTATCTATCTAATCTTTCCGTCAAAAAGGTGATGTTAAAAACAAAAGAAGTCTATACCATTGCCCCCAAAAAAACAGTTGAGCGGGCAGCCAGTATTATGGAAGAAAACAAGATTGGCTGTTTACCGGTGGTAGAAGAGGGCGTTGTGGTGGGTATTCTCAGCGAGGTTGATCTGCTGCGCAGCTATCAGGAAATGCTGGGGTTGCCGACCGAGGGGGTTCGCGTGACGATGCGCATGCCCGAAAAGCCCAAAAGCCCCCGGTCAGGATTTGCGGCGTTAACCACCGCCGTATCCGATCAAGGCTGGGGCATTATGGGAGTCGGCAGTTTTCCGGCCCCGCGCCGCCCCGGTTTTTGGGATGTAGTGCTCAAAATACCCGGGGTAGAGTTGGCCGACGTGCAGGCTGTGCTTAGCCAGGTACCGGATCAGGAGATTGTAGATATCCGGGAAGTTGTTTAAAAAGTTCTTCGACTTAATCTGACTACCGTCTATCTTCAGCGGTGAATTGGCGTCAGGCCAGAACTTTGACCCATTCAGGATTGTTTTTGGCAAAACCTAACCAAGTATCCAATGCAGAAAAATTCATCGAAGCCATACAGGCACGGGCGGTATCATCTTGGAGATTGCCCGGAAAGCAGGCTGTGACCGGCACACGACCAGGAAACAATGTCGTTAGTTTGCCACAAGTCGGCGCCCTGATGACAGCCAGCAACCTGGCGCAACTGTAGATTTAACCTCATCTGGTCCACGTAGAAGTTAGACACCAGAAATAAGAACAGGCCCGAAAGCGAAACTTTCGGGCCTGTTGGCGAACAATCTATTTTAATTAACCGTAGACGCTATTTTACATTTTCCTTCAAAGATAAAATTAAATCGTAAACAACCTGTCGGGCACCCTTATTTAAATCACGGTAGTCGTTCAACAGGTCAATTTCCAGGTTGCTCAATGCTTCTTCGCCGGGTGGGATTAAACCGGCCAGTTGTTGCACATACAAGGTTTCCAGTTCAAGCGCATCTGCCAACTTATCAGCAATTTCAAAAGTTGGAGGAATGCCGCGAGTCAAATCGGCCACAACTTCGTTGTTGAGACCTGCCTTTTCACTCAATTCCTCCTGAGTCATTTTCCTGAGCAATAGTTCTCCTACCAGCCAGGTGGAGAAATTTCGGCTGCGGGCCGGCGCCTTGAGAATGTGCGCCAGCCGGAAAACGTATATGGGATTTGCTCCAAAAGCGTTTGCCAGCGCCTGGGCTACTTTTTCGCCGCAAATTTGCTCTTTTTCATTCTTGGGCACTTTATTAATAATGCGAGAAATTGGCGCCTGAGAAATGTTAGCTTCAACGGCCAGACGTCGCTGGCTCCAGCCACGTTTCCGTCGTTCGCGTTCTATCCATTGTCCTAATTCATTGCTCATGATGGGGTTTTCTTTTCCTTATAAGAATCCGGTCAGGAAGAAAAATGCTGAGGTTTTGCAGAAATATCGCTTTAATTATGGTTAGATTTCTAACAAAAAAACCAACTGCTAGATTATAAACCGTTGCCGTATATATTGCAACTCATAATCTTAACTCATCAAGAGATCGGCCTGATGATCAACGCCTCCGGCACGCAAAACCAGGCCATTCCCGATGGCGCCCCCCTGTTGCAACAGGAACCGGGCCTGGGAGAATCGGACATTCCGCGCTTTAGCGTACACGCCACCTGTCTCAGCTTTTTGATGGCGCTGAATGTGGCCTCTATTCCGGTTACACTGTATGAGGGTGTGCAGCAGGGCCACATTAAACGCGGCAACGAAATATTACTGGCCGGCACCGGGGCCGGGCTGTCGTTGGGCGGGGTAATATTAATTTATTGATTTTCTCGCCGCGGATAAAAAACCAACCACATCGCAGCCAACCCACACAACACAAACAACCCGAAAAACGTAAACCGAATAGCCGTTGAAGAGGAGGTGCCGATGGGATCTCTGGGGTGCAGCTGCAGCGGCGAAGCGGCGATTAACCAGTACACTACCCCGGCCAGGAGAACATTTAACACGCCTTGCAGCCGGGGACTCACGGCCCAGCTATTGACCACCTGCACAACTACGGCAAAGGCCAGGATTTTGAGCATAGCCGCCATGCGCGGTTCGTTCCAGGCAATGCCGCCCCAGGCCATCTTCTGCGCCACAAAACTGACCAGCATCGACGCCGCCAGAAAGGCAAAGCTAACCAGCCCCACCCGTTTCATCCATAATAACAGGCGGCTTTCCGGGAACAGCGTGATCCACAACCCCAATCCCCCGGCAATGTAAAGCAACAACATTCCGGCCCAAATTAACGCTACGTGCAGATAGACCGGCTTGATGTTGCTGCCCAGTGTTTTCTCCGCTGGGGCTATCCACAAAATAACCCCTACGGCCGCAGCCAAAACGCAAATTACCCCAATATTAATCAACGGCGATTGATAGAATTTTTCTCGCATAGGCTCCCTCAAAACGTGTCACAATTTTAGGCGCTTTCCTGTTAAACCGCAAAGCAAGCATCCTTTTGCCAACACCCGGCCCCTCTGCTAAAATAGAAACGTTTAACTTGTGAACTTTTACACATAGCGCGGCCAAGCCGCAAATTAACAATGAATAATGAATAATTAACAAATGATTCTCGCCGCAAGCGCAACGCAAATGTTGCAGGGTAATACTATATATAGCCAATGTATAACAGTTTATTTGCGTTGAGAAAGGGTCGCTTTACAGTATCAGCCATCGGGATTATAATTTGGGGCAGTGCAAAAAAACACAATCAGGAGCAGTTCGATGACATCAGTTAAAATTGCCCCTTCCATTTTATCTGCCGATTTTGCGCGACTGGGCGAACATGTAACAGAGGCCGAGGCCGCCGGAGCCGACTGGATTCACGTGGATGTGATGGACGGCCATTTTGTGCCGAATATCACCATTGGGCCGTTGATAGTGCGGGCGCTGCGGGCGGTCACCACCCTGCCGCTGGATGTGCATTTGATGATCGAAAACCCGGACCTCTACCTGGCCGATTTTGCCGATGCCGGGGCCGACCGGATCACCGTTCACGTGGAAACCTGCCCCCACCTGCACCGTACCCTCCAGCAAATAAAGGAACTGGGCTTAAAGGCGGGGGTCACACTAAATCCGGGCACGCCGCTGTCTACACTCACTGAAATATTGCCGGAGGTCGATCTGGCGCTCATTATGTCGGTTAATCCCGGTTTTGGCGGGCAATCCTACATTCCCGGCAGTACAGCCAAAATTAAGAATTTGCGAAAAATGCTGGATGCCATTGGCTCGCAGGCTGAAATTCAAATTGATGGCGGGGCCAATGCATCGACCATTGCCGAAATTGTGCAGGCCGGTGTAACCGTGGTAGTCATGGGGTCGGCGGTGTTTAATGATCGGGCCTCGGTTGCGGAAAATATGCAGCAACTGCGTGCCCTGGCCAATGAGGCGCTTAATTTGTAATCCTCATTCGGAAAATTTGATCCAACTGTAGTAAATATAATTATACGAGGAGTTAAACTAATGATTGTCACCACTGATCAACTTTTTAAAGTTGCTTATGGTAAGTTTGCGGTTGGTGCGTATAACATCAACAATATGGAACAGACCCTGGGGTTGTTCCGGGGTAACGTTGAATCAAAGGCCCCCTTTATTCTGCAAATCTCCAGAGGCGCCCGCAAATATGCGGAAGTAAAAATGATGGAAGCCATTATCCGCGCCGCCGACGGAATTTTCCCCGAAGCCATTCTGGCCGTTCACCTGGATCACGGCGATGAGGAAACCTGCTACGACTGCATCGCCTCCGGTTTTTACAGCTCGGTCATGATCGATGCCTCGCACGCTTCCCTGCAAGAAAATATTGCCATTACCAAACGCGTGGTTGAACGCGCCCACGACAAAGGCATCAGCGTAGAAGCAGAGCTGGGAATGTTGGGTGGTGTGGAAGAAGATATTTCCGTAGATGAAAAACACTCCAGCCTGACCGACCCGGACGAAGCGGCTGAATTTGTGGAAAAATCCGGCTGCGACAGTTTGGCGGTAGCCATTGGCACCAGCCACGGCGCGTACAAATTTGCCGGGTCGCAAGGCTTGCATTTTGACCGCATTGAAGAAATCCAGAAACGACTGCCTAACTTCCCGCTGGTCATGCACGGCTCCAGCTCCGTACCGCAAGAAGAAGTAGCTCGCATTAACGCCGCCGGCGGCGAACTTAGAGGCGCCAAAGGTGTGGATGAAAATGAATTTGCAAAAGCCTACCCGCTGGGTGTCACCAAAGTAAACATTGATACCGATGGCCGCCTGGTCTGGACTCGCGTTCATCGCGAATTTTTCCGCGATCAGCCGGAAGGTTTCGATTTCCGCAAGCCGGGCACCATCTACGTAGCAGAATACGCCAAATTTATTGCCCACAAAAATGAAAAACTCGGCTCCGCCGGCCGCCTGGAAGAAGTCCGCGCTGCCGTCAGCTAACAACAGAAATTTGCAGGACAGTAACAATTTATGCGTTTGGGTAATTGTGCGCATTAAATGGGACGCAGATTGTGCGAATAGAACGGATTCTTGTAAATTTGGCTCTCTGGTAGTCCTATAGAGCCATAAATTTTTGATCCGCGCGATCCGTCCAATCCGCATCCCATAAATCCAAGCGCATAATTTGATACGATGTCAATTTTGCAGCCACCAAAAAACACCCTTTGCAGGTTGCAGGGGGTGTTTTTTATTGTAACCGCTCACCCCCTTCTCGTGAACGGGGACGCGAAGCGCGCAGAAGTACAGGTTCAGTAAACCCGGTGCTGTGGCCGGTCTTCGGCCGAGCCACCTAAGCGGGCGCGGTCAAGAGACCGGCCCGAGCGCGATTTTGA
>CAYWSS010000415.1:0-5673 GCA_964460505.1 uncultured Caldilineaceae bacterium
CTTGAACCCAAAAATTCTTTACAGATGAGACAAGATTTTGACTCACGGATACAAGGGAACACGGATGAAAATAAATAAAATTATCCGTGTTTTTTTCCATCCGTGAAGCATAAATTACTTGTCGGTTTGGGGCGAAGCTTCATTGGGCGCTTACAAATAATCAGGCTGAGGCTAAGGCTTTTGAAAACGCGCTTTTTTTCTTAGCTTCAGCCTGCGCCGTTCATTGCCTTCAGCCTGCGAAACAGACACGGAATTAATTTATGAACGCAACCTTACGCTTAAAAGAAAATACACCCGCCCTTGTTGCCGGATTATTAATGGTAGATAGCCTGCATTTTGTTTTTGCCCGATTATTGCTGCCACACCTGCCACCGGTAACCTCGGCAATGTTTGTCCTGGCTGTTGCCACTGTGGAAATTGCGATTTATGCCAAAGTTCGGGGAGGTTGGGTACGGCTGAGTGCCTTTCGCCACAATGCACGGTTCTTTCTGGCCATTGGGCTCCTGATTGCGACCAGCACCTATCTTAATTATGCCGCGGTTGCCTTCATTGATCCCGGAACGGCATCGCTGCTGGCCAAAGCCTCGGTTCTGTTTGGCCTGGGATTTGGCATCTTTTGGCTGGGCGACCATTTAACAACTCGCCAGAATGTGGGCACGGTTGTATCAATTATTGGCGTCGCGATAATCACCTTTCAACCCGGCGATTACCTCCGTATTGGGGCGTTGATGGTTTTGGCCTCTACGTTGATGTACGCGCTGCATACAGCCCTGGTAAAGCAACACGGTAATCAACTGGCTTTCACTGATTTCTTTTTCTTCCGGTTGCTCACAACAACCGGATTTCTATTTTCCTTTGCCACCGCTTCCGGCCACTTGACCTGGCCGTCCGGCACAGCCTGGCTATTATTAATCCTGGTCGGCACGGTTGATGTGGTCATCAGCCGGGGCCTGTATTATTTGTCGCTTCGCCAACTCAGCATGAGCATGCACACGCTCGTTTTAACAGTTAGTCCGGTGGTAGCTATTGCCTGGTCAATGTTCCTGTTTGATACTTTTCCCATGCCCCAACAAATTATTGGGGGCGTTGCCGTTCTATTGGGGGTACTGCTGGTTACCGGTACAGGGAAGAAATAACAAATCACCACCCGTTCAATTTGGCATTGTGTGGCGCTTACGTAAAATGAACAAACTCTAACCTAATTCAAACACTGTCCCTATAGCCATAGTGTGAATTTTCATCTATAATAGCAGTCAATAATATATTTGCTCAAACGGAAAGGAGATGCCATTTGAAAATACTTTGGGGATAATTAGCGCCAGACCCTGTTATGCAAAATCAGGCAGGGTGACGAGGAGCAGGTTATCGAAATTTTCGGCGGGTGCCTGCCGGGGTTGTCACACCTCGAATTACCCCACATTCCCTCTCCGGGAATCAAGCCTTTCAGGAACAAGATTTATTAACTTCCATTTTTGAGCGCAGAGCCGTTCGCAATACAATTACAAAAATGGAAGAGTTATTTAATCGATGTTCCTTAAACAAAACCGGCAAGTAATTACCGGCACAAAAAGAGAAGGCCGTGACGCACAAAATCCATTTTCTAATCAAATCGAATTTATCGGCTGTATGCGGCAGCAATTAGTTGCGCTTGCGTTGTTGTGGGTTCTGTTGGTATTTGTCCAGCCTCAGTAGATCCAAATTTCGAGGAGCCGGCACTACGTAGCGTCAAATGCGACTCTGTTCGGCATCCGGGATGCCTCACTCCTTAAATTTTAATCCACTGAGACTCAAATTGTGGCAGATGCATGTTTCAACAGGCCCTTGTAATGCGGGGAATCTGCCGGAGGTAAAACCTCACTTTTCCCCGTAAAATTAAACCGTTTTATTACCGCTAACGCGACAATTGCTGCTCATTGCAGCCGGTGAAACTATTACCTAAAGGAGATTTTGCTATGTGTGGCATTGTTGGATATGTGGGCGCAAAAGAGGCTTCAACCATTGTATTTGATGGCTTGAAAAAGCTCGAATATCGAGGTTATGATTCGGCCGGAATAGCCACGGTCAACGGAAATTTAGACATCCGCCGGGCCGGCGGCAAATTGGGCAATCTGGCCACAAAACTTACAGACCAACCTCTGGTGGGGCACCTGGCCATTGGACACACCCGCTGGGCCACGCACGGCGCGCCCACCAAGCGCAACGCCCACCCACATGCTGACGAATCTCACTCGGTGGCCGTGGTGCAGAACGGCATTGTAGAAAACTTCATTTCCCTGCGTGAGCAATTGCAGCAAGAAGGCCACCAATTTAAATCTGATACGGATACAGAGGTCATCACCCACCTGATAGACAAATACCTGGCAGAAGGGCACCAATTAACCAAAGCCTGCTCGCTGGCTTTTCAGCAACTGGAAGGGGCGCACGCTATCGCCGTAATCAGTAAATTGGAGCCGGGAAAAATTGTGGCGGCCCGTTTGGGTAACGCGGGGGGGGTAATTATTGGCCTGGGAGACGGCGAAAATTATCTGGCCTCAGATATCCCCGCAATTCTGGAACATACCCAGCGCGTGGTCTTTCTGGAAGACAGGGAAATGGCCATCATCACGGCAGACAACGTGAATTATTCCAGCCTGGACGGAACCCAAATCAGCAAACAGACCACAACCATTACCTGGGACCCTATCAGCGCTGCAAAAGGGCCATACCGGCACTTTATGCAGAAGGAGATTTACGAGCAACCCCAATCTATGCAGAGTACCATCCGGGGGCGTGTTGATTTTGTAACCGGCCAGGTGAGCTTTGAAGAATTGCACCTTACACCAAAAGAGGCGCAGGCCATCGACAGAATTTTTATTGTGGCCTGCGGCACTTCATTTTACGCCGGACAGGTTGGCCGGTTTTTAATTGAAAAGCTGGCCAAATTAAAAGTGTCGGTCGACTACGCCTCTGAATTCCGCTATCGCGACCCGTTGATTGACGATAAAACTGTAATTCTGGCTATCAGCCAGTCGGGTGAAACGGTCGACACGCTGGCCGCAATGGAAGAAGGCCAGGCCAAAGGTGCAAACTTATGGAGCATTGTCAACGTGCAGGGCAGCATGGTACACAAAATCAGCGATGGTTCCATCTTGATGCAGGCCGGCCCGGAAATTGGGGTGGCCAGCACCAAGGCATTTACCACCACGCTCACCGACCTGTTTTTACTGGGCATGTATTTGGGGCAACTTCGCGGTGCGCTCTCCAAAGAGGAAAGTTTGAAATTGGCCGCCGCCCTGGCTCACCTGCCGGAACTGGCCGGCAAAGTACTGGCCGACGGCTATAACGATTACGATACGCTGGCCCGGCTGTATCACAATAAGGAGCATTTTCTCTTTTTGGGTCGAGGGCTAAACTACCCCATTGCTTTGGAAGGCGCGCTGAAACTGAAGGAAATCAGCTACATTCACGCTGAGGGGTATCCCGCCGGTGAAATGAAACACGGCCCTATTGCCCTGGTTGATGACAACCTGCCGGTGGTAGCCATTGTACCGCAGGATAAAGTGTACGATAAAATGATAAGCCAAATTGAGCAGGTTCGGGCCCGCAACGGCATTGTGATTTCACTCATCAATGAAGGAGATGAAACCGTAGCCCAAAAATCGAATCACGCGCTCACAATTCCCAAAACCCACCCGCTAATCACCCCGATTATCTCCGTGATTCCGCTGCAACTGCTGGCCTATCACACCGCTGTATGGCGCGGCGCAGACGTTGATCAACCGCGTAATCTGGCAAAGTCCGTAACTGTGGAATAAGTTATAGTATTACCCTGCAACATTTGCGTTGCGCTTGCGGCGAAAATCATTTGTTAATTATTCATTGTTCATTGTTCATTTGCGGCTTGCCGCGCTATAGAATTGTGATTAGTAAATGTGGCAGAGGCGGCCATCGTTGGCCCCCCCGCTTCGCGCCCCTCGTTCACGGGGGAGGAAGTTTAAAAACTCTCCCCTCATGAGAGGGGAGAGTTGGAGGGGGCTGAACGGTTACCAATTTTATGTGCGATTAACAGGTTTGAGCTATAATTCATGCTGATAGAGTTTAGGCGAGTTTAATGAGTTCGGTGAGTTTTCAGATTAAATAACGGGCAGATTTCGCTTGAAAATGGGTACGTGTGTAGAGCACTCACTAAGAAATGAGAATTAATTAACTTACCCATTTCCTCAGTATTGCGTATAATTTTGCTCTTTACAGTATTACCCTGCAACATTTGCGCCACGCTTTGCAGCGAGAATTATTCATTACTCATTGTTCATTTGCGGCTTGCCGCGCTATGGAGTACGTAATACGCAATATGTTGCCGGTCCCAATTGGGTAAGTTATTTACGCACCATTCCTAACCCATTCAACTCACCTAACTTTAAAATTCTATTATTGCGATTCAATTGTTTCGGATACGCTTCTAAATCGAAATACCTTTTTTTCTAACAAACACTAAGCGGAATTAGACAAATGACAGATTACAAGCTTTTAGTCCTTGATGTAGATGGCACTTTAATTGGGCACGGTGCCTATCCAAGCCCACGTGTTGCCGAGACAGTCCGGGCGGCAAAAGCGCAGGGTGTAACGGTAGCTCTGGGCACCGGACGGGCCTCGGAGGCATGTTATCATCTCTTCCGTGATCTGGAGCTTGATGGCTTGCACATTGTTTTTGATGGTGCGGCCATTGTGCAATGGCCCAGCAACGACATCGTTTTTCTCCAGGCCCTTCCCCCCAGAGCAACAGAACATGTCATCAAACTCTCGAGGGAATATGATTTATTCCTGGAGATATATGCCCACGACTTTTATTTTATTGAAAAAGATGGAAAACTGGCTGATCACCAACGGCGAAAATTACGTCTTACCCCACTGGTCACTGATTTGATGAGCTTGGTTAACCGGGTAAAGGTGGTAAAGAGTCAGGTTTTGGCAGCCGATGCCGAGGAAAAAACCCGGGCGGATGAGCTTACCAAAAAAATGGAAAAGCTGTGCAAAATGTCGTGGAGTCTTGATCCCAGCAACGGCATTTATTTTGGCAATGCGGTCTCTCGCTATGTTTCAAAAGGAGGCGCCTTACGCGAACTGGTAGATTACTTAGGCATTGAAATGGAACAAACGCTGATGATTGGCGACTCCTATAACGATATGGGCATTTTTAAGGTAGCCGGCACAGCAGTAGCCATGGGTCACGCTCCCGATGCATTAAAAGAGATGGCTGCCTGGGTTGCTCCCCCAGTGGATGATGACGGCGTGGCCGCAACCATTGAAAAATTTATTCTGGGCTAAACTTAATAAAAAGGGCCGGCCCGTGCATTAAGGTTAATGCCAACCAAAAACGCTAAAAAACAATCGCGAATAGGCGAATAACGCGAATTATTTTTAACATTTTTATCTCAAGCTATTCGTCCACACCTGCACTGACCCGCCAGGGGCACGGCGCAGGCGTTTGCCCATTCGCGTCATTCGCAATTAAAAATATCGGCCTAAACCCAATACCTTTCAAATAAGGATTATGTCATTCTGAATGGAGCGTAGCGGAGTGAAGAATCTCCGGGCCATCGGCATATTTGTGCCGGCTGCCGAGGAGATTCTTCGGCCTCCGGCCTCAGAATGACATGCCTGATGCTCTTATTTGAAAGGTAGTTTGCAGGATCG
>CAYWSS010000416.1:0-5652 GCA_964460505.1 uncultured Caldilineaceae bacterium
AAAATAACTACTACTTGTACGCTAGTTACCTGCTTTATTAGCTTGATACGTATGGAAGTTTAGCCCTCTCCCTCAAGAGGGGGACGCGAAGCGGAGGGGGTAAATTTGGATCCACTGAGTCTGCAATTACCTTATAAAGGCAATTCCAGAATTTCCCAGTACCTGTTGGTCTGGGCAGGTGAAATGATCCCAAAGATTAAGACCGCCGTGAGGCGTGAGGCGTGAGGATTACGGCGAAAAATCATCACATTTCACTATAATGCCTCTTTGGGTACAAGGTTTGGGATCATTACACCCGCACTGTTCAAAGGGCCGGCGCAACTGTTTTTCTGGAACTGCCAAAAATTCGTCAAGCAGGTAGCTCCCCCCTTCGGCTCAAATAAAATACCCCCAAATGTTAAGAGCGGGTATGGGCAAGGCAGCAGTTTTAGGGTAGAATAAAACTGCAAGCGAAAGGAACTCCTGATGCCGAACAGTGTACTTGAATGGGGAATTGACCTGATTATTGGGTTGCAAGGGTTTGGGGACTGGCTGGTGGCCCCGCTCAACCTGTTTACTTTTCTGGGAAATGTGGAATTCTACCTGCTTATTCTTCCCGTTCTGTACTGGTGCGTTGACGGTCGATTTGGCTTGCGCGTAACCCTTTATTTGATGCTGGGAGTGGTATTAAACGAAATCATAAAAATGGCCGTTCACGATCCGCGCCCGTATTGGCTTGATCCTCACGTGCAGCTTTTGGCCGGGGCAGAGACCTCATTTGGTATTCCCTCGGGGCATGCCCAAAATTCGTTGTTGTTGTGGGGGCTGATTGCCGCCTACATAAAAAAACCGTGGGGATGGGCCATGGCCATGTTAATTACTTTGTTGATTGGTTTTTCGCGGATATATTTAGGGGTGCATTTTCCCACCGATGTGCTGGCGGGCTGGCTCATTGGCGCAATTATGCTGGCGCTCATTATTCGGCTGGAAAAACCGGTGCTGGATTGGTTCAGCGCCAAAGAGAAACCAGTTCAAGTGGCTATTGTGGCCGCCATTTCAGCAGGTATCTTTCTGATTGGGGTGATGGTACAGGTGTGGGTGTCCGGCACGTTTGTTGTGCCGGACATCTGGATTCAAAACGCGGCTGCGGCAGCCCCATATGAATTGATAGAACCGTTCTCGCTCAAGAATATCATTCTGGGGAGTGTTGTGTTTGGCGCCAGCGCTGTTACCGCTATTTTGTATGCACCGCAGGCTAAATTTGATGCCGGTGGCTTCTGGAGCAAACGGGTCGGGCGCTATATTGTGGGCATGCTTGGGGTGATTATTTTGTGGGGCGCTTCTGAAATGCTTACTCTCCTGCTTCCGGGTAAATCAGCGGTGGGTGTGTTTTTTCAGATTGAGGCTTTTATTTTGATTGGAGCCTGGGTTTTGGCTTTGGGGCCGTTGCTATTTGTCAGGGTTGGCCTGGCAAAGAAGCCAGAATTATCCATATAGATGTCCAGATAAATTTTTTCCCATAACATCATATTGCGTACTTCGTACTGCGTAAGGAAGGGCTAAATACGCAGCACGCAGTACGTAAATTGGCGGGCAAAAATTTTTCTGGGGGGCTGTACCGGTATAAAACAAAAAAGGCGAGAAGTGTTAAAACCTCTCGCCTTTTTTGTTGTACCCCCATTTGCAACAATAATTGGCCGCTATCAGGCTAAAATATCAATGGTGTTTTGCATCATCCCAATAAGGCCGTTAGCCAAAACCTGCTGCTGATCTTGTACCTGCTTAATTACAGCTCCCGCAATTTTGTCCTGCGTCTGAAGGCTTTTACTCCGAGACGATTTTTCAGCCGCCTCAACATCTATTGGCCCTGTGTTGGGTGTGGGGGGCATATAGGTGGAACTTGATGATATTCCTGAAATTTCCATAAACATACCTCGCTCATTGATTCCATACCTACTATATCACAACTTTGCATTTGATTGCGTAAAATCTACGTGAAACTTTTGTCGGAAAGCGTTTGAGTTACATTATTTTTTGGCAGTTTCTTTGCCAACAAGATAAATGTACCCCAGGCCGGCAATGGCCGCAAAAATAAACCATTGAATGGCATAACCCAAATGCGGCCCTTCCGACAGGTCGACTTCTGGTTTCAGGCGATACGGCAGCGTATTGTTGTTTTCTGTCGGTGGCAATTGCATAACGTATACGGGCAGCAATTCGTACGGAAGCTGGGCCTGAATGGCTTCTACGTCAATACGAAACCATTCAGTCTGAGGCGACTCCACGCTGTTTTGCGCCGGTTGGACGGCGCTGTCAGGTAATGTTTCTGTAAGCTGTACGTAGCCGGTTACAGAAACATTACCCGGCTCATTAAACTGCTCCCACTTTTCCGGCAAAGATTCATCAAAAGGAATCCAGCCCCGGTCAATTAATACCGCCTGAGATCCGCCATCGATCAACAATGGGGTAAGCAGGTGTATACCGGGTGATCCCTGCCAGTTTTGGTGAAGCAGGGCCACCTGCCGGGAAAAATCAAAGTTGCCGGTGGCCGTCGCCTGTTTGGCGGCAATAGTGGTCAGGTCCTCCGGAATTATGTTGCTGCCGGTAATCTGTAGCGGCGGTTGAGCTAACTGGTGGGTAATTACCGCATTGCGGGTTCTGCGCTGTTCCAGCCGGTTGAGCTGCCAGATACCCAGCCGGATCATAACGCCCATAGCCACCAATACCAGCAGGGTCATCCACCCCCAGTGGCGGTTAAAGAGCGTTTTTACCGGAAACGGGCGAAAACGGGGTTTTGCCGGAGACAATGTAGGTTGGGTCACGGAATTGTTGTTGTCAATCATTGGAATTTGTACTTTGCTGCTGTGTAAGCCACGCCTCAAAATCAGCGGGATTCATGACGTTGACATTGGCCTGCATGTCATCGTAATTAATGCCGCACAAGGCCGTGCAACTGACTTTATACGTGCCCGGTTTAATCGGGGTAATTTTTGATTTGGTGGTCACGCCGGGAACAATATCTCGCTCAATTCTAAATTCCGGCACCGAAAAAGAGTGGATTACATCTGTAGATTTCATTTTTAGCTGAACCGTTTGGCCCAGCGGCAGATTCAATTCTGTTGAGCTGATTCCGGATTGAGGATAATCAAATTGCCATGCCCATTGCGAGGCGGTAACTTCAACAACCATTTCATCTTCACCGGGCAATAGGCGGTTCTTTAATTTGTACCAATTAATGGGCAACGCCTCTGCCCTGGCCAGGGGAATGGGGGTTTGCCACCTGTAAATCCAATTGATGGAAATGACTGCGGCCAGGGTAGTTATTGCCACCACTGCCACAATAGCCACCACTCGCCCCCCATTTTTGTAAAATCGAACGCCCCACACCGCCACCAGCACCGCCAACCCTAACCCGCCAGCCCACATCCAGGTGGAATTGGCCAACGGCAGCACCTTTATTTCAAAGCTGACGCGGCCGGGGCCATCAGGCCCGTCAATTGATACAAGCGCCTGCCAGCGGCCATCGAGCAAAAGTTTGGTGTCGGTTTCGTAAAAGAGCTTGTTTACGGCCTCTTCGTGGGATGCAGTTAACAGCAGGGTTTCGCCGCCACTGTCCAGCGGTTTGAGTTGAATCTTTACCGCGGCCCCAAGTACCGGGGGGCCGGCCTCATTTTGTGGCGCATTAGCCGGGGGGGGCTGCGACACCGCCACCGTAAAATGTACTTCGCCAACCTGAATTGGATCCGGTTGGGTCCACACAGATACCCGGTACGGGCCTGCTTCTGCATTGGTTATTTGCGAAAAACCGCCGCCGTGGGCCTGAATTGCCGTTGTGGAAATTCCAAATAGAAGGAGCAGCATAAAGAGGATTTTTGTGAAAATTTTGATGCCTGTCATTTTTTCCAGCCGGGGGCAATCATGGCCTCATCGGTTGCCCCCTGATCTTCCGGGAGTGGCTCTTTGTCTTCTTCGGCGCTGACTATACCGGCAATGAGAATAAGGGCGGCTATGATAAACATCATACTGCCCGGAATCCACATAATTAATCCTCCCAGCATTTGGTCTTCCATAACCGTCAACCCGCCTATGCGGGGAACGCCGGTGTAGTAGGTGTAAATTGGCTGGCTGGAAAAGGTGATTGCCACCCCCAAAAACATGTTTATTGGCACCGTAACCAGTAAAAAGGCAATTCTGGCGCCAACCGGAAACCGCTTGTGAATGCGTGGCCCAACCTGGGTAACGTGCCACCAATAGAGCATGCCCGTTAAAAAAAAGGTGAGATGCTCCAGATCGTGGATGAGTTCATTTTGCAGGGCGGCGTTGTATGCGTTGGGGTCGTGCCAACCCAGAAATGCAACTATAAAAATAATCCAGGCAACGCCGGGGGGGGTGAATGAGCGCAGGTGATGTCGAAATGATGCCTTTGGGCTAAATAACCCGGCTGCCTTGCCTCGCGCTTTTACCGGCAGCCCCCACAGAAAAATGGGAAACGGATTGGCAATCATCATCAGTGGCGGAGCGATCATTACCAGCAGCAAGTGCTGGATCATGTGCATATAAAAAAGCTGGCCGCCCAACACGTCGATGGGGGACATAAGTGCCACCCCAACCACCACCAGCCCGCTTAAATAGGCGGCCAAACGCCAGCCGGTTGCCAGGCGGCGTGGGCTGCGCTTTACCCGGCCTGGGGAGCGACGTTTTTGTAATTGCAGCCAGCCGGTGGTGTAGAGGGTTCCCGCCAGCAGCAGAACAGCAATAACATCTATGCGCCAACTCCACGATTGTATCATGGCGCTTAATACTGGGTCCATCGGTACTAATCTCTTCCGTAAGCGTTTACCCCCACCCCCCGCTTCGCGCCCCCCGTTAACGGGGAGAAGTTTAAAAGCCTCCCCCTGATTTCTGGGGGAGGTTTGGAGGGGGTAACGCTTGCTTGCTTATTACCCGTGCACTGCGGTTCCCATCAGGTACAGGGCCGGGTAGAAAAATACCCACACCAGGTCTACGTAATGCCACCAGATGGCGCAGGCTTCCACCCCCCAGTGCCGGTCAGTATCAAAGTGACCTTTGCGCCCCAGGTTCCAGATGATCATGATAAAGATAATTCCGCTGACCACATGCAGCGCGTGCATCCCGGTCATTCCGTACAGAATGGCGCCATAGGCCCCGTCGGTGGGGCGGATGTGGCCGCCCCATTCAAAAATGATAACCCCAAGGAGAAAGACAATGCCCAAGGCGGCGGTAATCAACAGGTTTCTGAGAAATTCTTTGCGATCATTGTGAACAATTGCCACCTCGGCCCG
This sequence comes from uncultured Caldilineaceae bacterium, assembly GCA_964460505.1. Classification (GTDB taxonomy): domain Bacteria; phylum Chloroflexota; class Anaerolineae; order 4572-78; family J111; genus J095. The sequence continues at coordinate 5,283 of CAYWSS010000416.1, forward strand.
GTTCATAAAGAAACTGCTAAGCAGCAGCACGGTGGTAACGGTTAGTCCCAACGATTGGTCCAGATCAGGGCGAGTGTTTCCCCACAGGTAAAAACGGGAAATCAGCAATCCGCCAAACATAAAGGTTTCTGAAACAAAGAAAAGCCACAAACCAAGCCGGTTACTTTGGAGTTGATTTTTGTATGCGGTTAACGTTGTGGTTGCTACGCTCATTAGTGATCCTCCTCAGACCAGAGTGATGATACGTGCATAAAGAAATGCATAATTAGCCAGGCCTTGATAATAGCCATAACCAGCAAGGTGGGGGTGGCGCTGTTCGGTAAAAATGCAATGTAATATTCAATTACTGTTAATATGAGCAAGCCGATAA